>NZ_JAMJWC010000001.1:0-303691 GCF_023554555.1 Sphingobacterium sp. lm-10 | reverse complement strand
GTACCCGCATCAATAGCTTCTCCTCCGCCATCATTATCCCCATAATTCGCAAAAAAAGCTTTGTTGTGATTGAAGTTGAGTTCGAGCCCCAGTACCGATCTGAATTTCAGTGAGCGGTCTGCCAGTATATCTACAGAACCTTCTACGTTACCGAATAATTTGAACTGGCGTTGGTTGTTGTTGGAATAATAGGCTGCGGCAACCGGGTTCTGCGACCATTCGTACAGGTCGGATCGAAAATTTCCCGGACCCTGATAGAAAGGTAGGTCAGTAAATGGTCGGTTGGCGGTGTAGGTGGGGTCACTCGGATCCTTGTACACGCCCAAGACAGGTGGCCGCAATAAAGCATGCCGGATAATACCCGGCGCATCTCCTCGAGAAGACGCTACCATACGTTCCTGATGATTGAGCAAAAGGTTTGAACGCACCTGCACCCGGTCATGCAACTTCGCAGAAACATTGCTACGAAATTCCAAGCGACGGTATTTATCGTTATCAAATTTCAAAATTCCATCTTGACTATAATATCCAGTGGCCAAGCGGTATGTCACCTTCTCGGATCCGCCCGAAGCGCCGATCTGAAAACTGCTGGTCTGCCCTGTTTCAAAAAGCTCATCCAGCCAATTCGTGTTGGCCAAATCCGTCCGGTTTTTCTCAGCCGTGTAGGGGTTTGTGCCACCAGTATTGCTATTTGCCCAAGCCTGCTCCACGGTATTTAAATACTGCGTAGCATCCATCATTTTTGGAAGGTTTGTCGCCTGCTGTATACCAGAGAATACATTGACATCAAAACGGGTAGATCCCGCGACACCTTTCTTGGTCGTTACCAAGATAACGCCCGCCGCAGCTCTGGAACCATAAATGGAGGCGGCCGAAGCATCTTTGAGCACCGACATAGACTCAATATCATTCGGATTGATAAAACTAAAGTTGGTAGTAGGTATACCATCTACAACAAAGAGTGGCGAATTATTACCAATAGTACCTACTCCACGTACCCGAATATCAATAGGATCCCCAGGTTGGCCACTAGCTTGGGTAACGTTTATACCGGCAGCAGCTCCCTGTAGCATCTGCGATACATCCTGCACACGCCGTTTCTCTGCCACCTGCATGTCTACACGGCTTATGGCACCAGATACATTGGTTTCGCGCAGGCTGTTGTACCCCATGATGACCACTTCATCTACCGATTGATTACTGGAATTCATGGTGATACGGAGTTGAATTTCGGCTGTTAGCGTATGAGACAGAGAAGCAAAACCCGTATACGAAAATTCGAACACTTCCCCAGGTCTTCCTTCTAATACAAATTCGCCTTGCTCATTAGATTGCGTCGCGGTATTCTGCTGTAGATTTCTGACGGTGGCATTGGAAAGTGGATTCCCTTGCTCGTCGACAATAGTACCACGGTAACGTTGTTGAACGACCGATACGTGAGACACATGCCGTGGTAAATCTCGCAACGTAAAGGCGCCAGCGGGCAGACAAAGTGATGCGCAAAAAACAATGCACAGCCCTCCCCTCATTCGATGTAGAAAATGATGCTTTATCATAAATAGCTTTATTAGGTTTATATATATAATGCAAAACCGGTTTTGCAAGATTTGATAAAGGTATAGGATTTCCAGAATAAATGCAAATTACCCTGTAGTAGTACTTTTTCTAATCAAAAGTTTGGACGGTATTATCGCTTCGGTTGGTTGCTTCACCTTCCCATTAATCTGCGCCATGATATTATCGACAATTCTTTGCGCTATTTCTTCAATAGGTTGCCGTATACACGTGATTGGTGGATCAAATAATTCGTACACTTCGTGGTCGTCAAATGATAATAACGCATAGTTAGTGACTTTATCAGAAAGCTGAATGGCTTTGATTCCGGAGATGCATAAATAATTGGTACTGAAATAAATCGCTTCCAAATTATTCTCTTTTAGGAAATTTTGGATACATGCAACACGCTCTTCTGCATGGTAGGAAAATGGAACACTGAGAATATGCAAAGGTAAATCATGTTGCTCTAGCTGAGTATGATAGGCCGCCAATCTTTCCAGCATTTGAGATTGTTGAGAATCGCTAGTAACCATTCCGATACGAGAATATCCTTGTTCTATCAAGTGCTTTACGGCCTGTTCGCTCGCTAAGTAGTTGTCTGTGCCTACGTAATTTACCTCTGACAAATTGGCTTTGCGATCAAATACGACCAAGGGAATACCAGACGATAATACTTTCGAAATCTCGTTTTCAAGATCTGCTGTAGGGGAGATAATCAGGCCCTCCACTTTCTGGTCGACCATAGATGCTATAATTTCTCGGGCTATTTCTGCCTTACCTACGGTACTGCTATAGAGCACATGATATCCGTGCGAGCGTAAACATTCTTCTATGCGTAAGGCTATAGGACCGAAGAAACTGTCACCTATATTTTCTACAATTAGTCCAATTGTTAGCGTCTTTCCAGTAGCTAAACTTTTTGCCAAGGCATTGGGTTTGAAACCAATTTCATTTACATAATCCAGGATTCGCTTTTCGAGTTCCTTGCTAATACGGGATTGTTGTGCCTTTCCATTGATGACTAAAGACACCGTGGATTTGGAAACATTAAGTTCTTTTGCTATTTGATTAATGGACATCTAGTAGATAAAGATACACTATTTTAGTCGCGCAAAAAATCAGCATACCAGTTACCTGAAGCTTTTATAATTCGTTGTTGCGTCTCAAAATCAACGTGAACAAGACCAAAACGAGGGTGATAACCTTCTGCCCACTCAAAATTATCCAAAAAAGTCCAAAAGAAATAACCGCGAATATCTACTCCATCCTGCTTTGCCCGATACATCTGCGCGATCGCATCTTGTAGGTATTGTACCCGCGCTGCGTCATTTATCTTTCCATTTTCCAAGACGTCCGGAAAAGATGCACCGCTCTCGGTGATCATCAACGGAGGCATAGTCGGGTATGCACTGAACTTTTTTAAAACATGGTAAATAGATTCGGGATATACCTCCCAATTCATTGTAGTCGTGGGCACTTGTCGTTCTTGTGCCGTCACCAGCTTTGCCCTTAAGTAGGGTACAAAATAGGAATGTTTTATGATCTCGCGCGTATAGTTTTGCACGCCGACAAAGTCCATATCAAATTTCAAATTTTGCTCATCTCCTGCTTTCATGAACTGCTCCAATTTGCGAAGCGCCCTGATCTCATCTGTAGGATAACCCATGCCAAGTAATGGTTCTATATATAATCGGTTGAGTAGCGCATCTGCTTTTTTTGCAGCCACGATGTCTCGTTCTCGATTACTAAAAGGCTCAACGTGCGAAGTGGAAAAGGTGGTTCCCACCATACCTTCTGGCTGCAAAGACTTAATGATACGAGCACCATGTGCTTGTGCTAAGGCCGCGTGATGCGTAGCCGCCAAAAAGGAATTCAGCCCGCGGCGGCCAGGGGCATGAATCCCCAGAAAATAGCCTGCTCCGGTGAATACCATCGGTTCATTCAATACCATCCAATGTTTTACGCGATCGCCAAAATGCTTAACGCAAAAGGCTACGTATTCGCCAAACCAATCGACTATATCCCGATTAGTCCAACCGCCCTTTATTTCCAAGCTTGATGGAAGATCCCAATGGTACAAAGTGATCCAAGGGGTAATGCCTAAAGCCAACATATGATCAATCAAACGATGGTAATAATCTACACCTGCTTGGTTCACCTCACCTCTTCCAACAGGAAAAATTCGGCTCCAGGCAATGGAAAAACGATGATGGCGGATGTTCATACCCGCCATCAATTGCAGATCGTCCGCATAGCGGTGATAAAAATCGCAAGCCACGTCGCCATTTTCTTTGTTGGCAATCTTACCGCGCTTTCGCACGAAATCGTCCCAAATGGAGAATCCTTTCCCATCTTGTAAATAACCACCTTCGATTTGATAAGCTGCTGTAGATACACCCCAAACGAATTCTTCGCCGAAAGGCGCTTTGGTTAATCCCATGAAAGCAACTTACTTATTTTGAGATAACCAACTTCTAACGTATCATCTATAGCTGATTGCGGTGCTGGAGTGATTTTCAGGGAGTAGTTAGTCTTGAAACTATCGTTTAAAAGATCGCTTATTTCGTAAATATCGTCGACATCGATGCCGTATTTATCATCTATATGCGACGAGTCGTGGTGCTTCCAAAAGGTGGAAGATTTGGCAAGGCGAGTCGCCTCAGCTAGGCTGTCGGCTACCACGACTTGTTTGTAATGGTATTCTTCCATATCCTCTGGCTTGTAACCTCCAAGATTAACGAAGTACAATTTTTGTGCGCTGATTTCTACTTGTTCGGTCTTCGGAACCACTTGAATGGTAAATTCATTCACCTTCGACACCTTACGCCAAGAGTCGATATGCATTTTACCAGCCAGTTCTGGCCAAAATGATTCCATTTGTGGCACTAGATCTTTGAGGCTTGCCCCTACTCCAAAAAAAACGTCATGCTGTTCGGTGTGTCGACCTTCTGGCTTACCACCAATCACCACCATATATAATTCCATGTAATATTATTTACTCGCTTATAAATCAATATTTGTGCCTAGATCATTATTTGCAACGATCATTTTGAACCTTCTTGCACAAAGTTAAAGCATCTTCAAATTTAATTATAACGCATGAAAGAAGAATCACAATAAAATCATTCTTCCAGCTTTTCTACGGCTTGCTCCCTCCTACCCAACCGCATCAACTTTGGCGTCATAAATGAGGCAACCCCAACCAACATCACCAAGCCTCCGGCGATGATAAATGCAGGTGCGACTCCCACTCTCTCCGCGATCAACCCCGTGAATAATAGACCAATGATACTTGGCAACACCGCCATACTGAAGTACAAAGAAAATACGCGCCCCAACATCTTCGGTATCACCTCTTCCTGAATCGTGGTCATAAATGCAGCAGAAAAAATAGACATGGCAATACCGGATAATGTGGTGACCACTACAAATCCCACGAACCACGAAGGCGGAAATGCGCCACATAAGAGAAAAGAGAATCCAAGTATGATATGCATAGCGTTTACCAGAATAATCTTGGGCGTTTTGATGCGAAGTATACTCAATACAGATCCGCCTACAAGCATACCAATCCCCCATACAATCTCAATCAGACTGATCTCCCATTTGCCTCCCCCGTAATAACCAGTCGTGAGTAGTGGAAACATAATCGCCGCAGGCATCACAAAAAAGGTGACCAACATGGCGTAAAAGAATAAATATCCTAAGCCTTTATTTCGATGAATAGCGCCAAAACCTTCTTTCAATTCCGTGAACACCGCAGAAATAGAAGCATTACTATCTGATTTCAAATGAGGTATACGCACAAAAAATAGGGAAGTGATTGCGAGTACAGCACCGACGATATCCAGATAAAGCACGTCAGCGATCGCAAAATAGGTGATGGCCAAGGTGCCAAGCGCTGGTCCCGCGATAGTACTGACCGACTGCAGCATTTGATTAATGCCTGATACGCGCAACAGTTCCTTCTCCGGCACGATAAGCGGAGCAATGGCTTGCATAGCCGGCGATTGAAAGGCATTACCAACGGATCTACACGCCAATAAAGCATAAATCCAAAACAGATCTACCTGTTCATTGCGCAGCAAAAAAGTCATCGCGAAGGCGCAGATGGCGATAAAACCATCGGAAAACATCATGACTTTCTTACGATCCCAACGATCGATAAACACGCCTGCAAACGGGCCGATCACCGCCTGCGGCAGCAATCCGGCAATACCGGCGAATGCCAATACTTCGGCCGATTGATGTTCCAGACTCAACCAAATAATGACGGCAAAATGCACGGCATAACTGGTAATCATGGAAAAGAATTGTCCAGTCCAAATAAATAGGTAGGTCCTATACCATTTTTGATTTTTCATAAAGAAATACTAAAAAAAACAACAATCAATTAAACACGCTGTCTTTGGGAAAACAGCAACATAAGCAGACGATACGACTACTTACTTAGTGGGCACGGGTAGCCAAGGTTTAGCTACCATTGTTGTATAGGTTGAAATGCTCATCGGGATAAAGATATGAAAACTCTACATAAAATCCATCAAAAGAAAAAACGAGACTACCCATTCGGATAGTCTCGTTTTTTATAATAATCGCAGGATCTGCCTAATAGCAGTGCTGAAGATTATGCTTGAATAGAAGGAACACCTACTAATTCATTTGTATCTGCTTCGTAATCGATGCCGTCAACGTGAAAGCCGAACAGACGGAAAAATTCGTCGCGGTACCCGCTAATGTCAGAAATTTCTTCCAGGTTCTCGGTAGAGATTTGCTTCCACAAAGCAGCTACTTCTTCCTGTACATCAGCACGCATTTCCCAATCGTCTACGCGGATACGTCCTTTTTCGTCTAAAGCTGGTGCATGTCCGCTATACAATTGTTCCGCAAAAAGGCGTTGCATTTGTTCAACTGTTCCTTCGTGAATGCCTTTTTCTTTCATCACTTTATACAGCAAAGAAATGTACAAAGGTACTACCGGAATTGCGGAGCTAGACTGTGTTACTAAGGCTTTATTGACAGACACATAAGATACACCGTTTAAGTCAGCAAGCAATTCATTCAATGCAGGCACGGTGGCTTCCAAGTTATCTTTCGCACGACCAATGGTACCATTGCGGTAGATCGGGTACGTCAACTCAGGACCGATGTAAGAATAAGCGACGGTTTTAACACCTTCTGCTAATACACCCGCAGCTTTAAGATCTTCGATCCAAAACTGCCAGTCCTCACCGCCCATTACGGCAACAGTATTCTCAATATCGTCGTCGTTTTCAATAGGGTTAATCGTAATATCGGAAACAACACCACTGTGAAAATCTACCGTTTTGTCGGTGAAAGGCTGTCCAATAGGCTTCAGCACAGAACCGTGAGCGACACCCGTTTTAGGATGCGTACGACGTGGAGATGCTAAAGAATAAACCACTAGATCTACCTGACCCAGGTCTTCTTTAATTAATTCAATAGCTTGTTTTTTCACTTCATCGGAGAAAGCATCGCCATTGATACTTTTTGCATATAACCCAGCTGCTGCAGCTTCTTTTTCAAATGCTGCCGAATTGTACCAACCTGCAGTACCTGGTTTTCCGGCAGAAGCAGGCTTCTCGAAAAATACACCGATAGTAGCTGCTCCGGAACCAAAGGCAGCAGTCACCCGCGACGAAAGTCCAAAACCGGTAGATGCACCGATTACCAATACTTTTTTAGGACCATTTGCAATGGTTCCTTTGGACTGAACGTAATCAATTTGGTTTTTAACGTTCTGAGCAGTGCCATCAGGATGGGTAGTCAGACAGATAAATCCTCGTACGCGTGGTTGAATAATCATATGAAAAGGGGTTGTTATACGTAATCTGTTTTTAAATTAAAGTGCAAAATAAGTAATTATTCCACAGAATCCCATCAATGGGCACACTCTTTTAAGAATTTTCCGACGCGCAGGGCATTCAAACACCGAAGAGTAGTTCAGCGAAAGCACTTTAGGTCTATCTGCTTATTTTCTATCTTTACTGCCATGAACTGGGCGGTATGGAAAAAAGATTTTAAACGCTACCTGCTCTTGGAGCGCGGGCTGTCTGCCAATTCGATAGAAGCTTATCTTTTGGATGTTTAATATCGAATTACTACCAGCTCGTTTATCAATAATTATAATTGAGCTCTATTCTCCAAAACCACTTGCTCTGTACCATTCGTACCCGGTGTAATAATTATAGTAGCTATCGTTAGAATCAGGAATATAGCATGTGACGCCTGAATTAGCTAAAATCGGTCTTCCCAAAAAATTGGGAGTATTATTTTTGTAAACTACTACTTTAGATAGACTTTTTTTTAAAGAGACAAGTTGTGATGAATTAAAATTTTTCGTCAAAAAATCTCCGAAATCGAAACTGGGAACTGGGAAACTTTGAGAATAATCGAACCGCTGAACTGATTTTCTTAAGAAGAAATTCCTTTGTTCAGACTTTAACAACTCCCTCAGGTTAAAACACATTTCTTCAAGTTCATCCATTTTTATCAGAGATATAGTTGCAGATTGAGCTGACCCGTTTAAATCGTTGTAGTGTTCATAATAGATCCTTGCAATATTTTTTAATTCTGCTAAATCAAGAAATAAATAAGGTACGATTTTATCATAAGGATAGCTCTCGGACAAAACTTCTGAAGGAGAACATAATATGTACTTGCTTTTAAACCTGAACTCATACAACACCTCGAGACTGGCCATTGAACAAGCATCAAAGATTATATAATCCATATTATCTGGGAGGGCATTTTTTAAATCTAATATGTCCATTTCCTTACCTCTATCACTACCGAAAGACATAATACGCTTATTACGCGGCGGCGCCCAAGATGTAGCATGAGACCATAATATTAGCCCGAAAGAATCTGAGGGATAGGTTTTACGAATATAATCAATAACGTCTTTCATAATTACGGGATCCGAGGGCTTATAGCTGTAAATCGTTTTGATAGTATCGCTAGAAAGAGAATTCGCGTTTTTACTGGGTCTGATCTTAAGTATGTGCGAGACTAGATCACTAGCTTTGATGTAAACGAATAAATCATTGTTTTCATCTACCATACCTTTTTCCATGCTTTTTATTGAGTACCACGCATCTTGTCTAAGATCATTATTCGCCTCCATAAAAACTAAAACATTCCTTTTAATGGTAATATAACTATCGGTTATATTACTAGTTTTTTTACAAGAATAGAGAAAAAAATAAAAAAAACATAAGCAATAATTTTTTTCATAAAAAAATATAATCAGTATTAGAAAATTGTTTATAATTGTCAAAATTATAATATTAATCTTAAAAAACAAATTCATGAAATTATTGAGAAAAATCACATTATTACTAATAGCCTTATTATCTCTTGTATCTTGTAAAAAAAACACGGTTGATAAATATTCAGAAAATCATGAAAATAATTATGATGATTAAATTCTCGCAATGGATAAATTTTCAGAATTACTATCTAAAGCCACTAGAAATAATTCTTTGCTAAGAGATTTTATTAAAATTGAAGCTTTGAAAGAATTTGACAATGACTATGATATTTTTTACCCTTTTGTAAAAGACAAAATGGTAAGCCCTACAGAAACTTTTAGAGATGTCATACTTAAATATGCTGAAAGTGAAGTTGAGCTTTCAAATATTGAAAAAGCATTGCCGTTGCTAAATATTTATATACCAGAATTGCCATCCGGTTTCAATGCAGAATCATGGAACACAAGTCAAGAACTACCCTTAGTGGCTCCAAATGTTATCAAAAACAATAAAATACGTTTCTTTGACGATGGAAAGATAGTAGATTCTGTGGACAAAAACCTAATACCTGCATTTCCAGTTCTTGTAGTCAAAAACAACGAACGCCTAAGGTTGAAAGACAAGATTTCATTAAAAAGTAGTACAGCACTTGAAAACCCACAATATGAATTTATAGATGATGCTTACGATAGAAGGTTAAGAACAAAATCTTCTAACACATCAGCAAGTTCGTTGATTCCAGAAGTATTAAGAGCTCGGGACATTATGGGCCTAGACGGTTTCAACTGGCACCGCGATTACATTTACTATGGACTTACTCCAGAATCAAATTCCCAAGGTCAACTTAATCGGCGTATAATCGAACGAATAGTTTCTATGGAATTTTCAAAAGATGCTTTTTATGTCATGTCTGATCAACCAAAAGATCCGAAATTACATACTACAGTAGTTTATCCAAGCAATTGGCCTAGCACTCGTATTCAGAATACCTTCTGGACCGAAGGTAGATTTGAAATTCAAGTAGATGTCTTGATTGGCAATTTACAAGGGCTGGGTACTACTTTGGAAAAGCATTTCAGCGCGCATCCAAATGACCTTTATCACGTATTATTCGAAAAGAGAACTCCTCCAAGATCTACGAACTCTTATTATCACCTTTTAGACATACAACCGAAAGAATATAGGTTAAGCATTGATTTGGCAACTTGGGATATACAAAACAATAGCTTTGTCTGGAAGTTTATTATCTCGGAGAAAGACGAGCAAGAAACGACCACTAAAACTGAACGCTCTATGTCTGAATTTGCAACAAACTTTGGAATAACAACAAGTGGCAATCAAAAATTTGGTCTGAACTTTGGCGGATCCACAAAACGTAGTGTAGATAATACATTCAGCATATCTGTTACACGCAACTCAGATCAGTTAGGAACTTTGGAGACTGATTTTTCGCGTCCAGTATTAATAGGCAATAGATCTATGAGTCCGTTCGTAATTTCGAATCCTTATGTAAAATTGAAAATGTTACCACAATATGCTTACTAGCAGAATGTATTTATAGAATATGATTTATTAGCGAGTATCGACCCACTAATAAATCATATTCTATAAATAAAATTTTAGTACATAATTCACTTAAATTTGTCGGCTTAAAATATTTGTTTTTTTAAACCACACTTTAATCATACAATTATAAAACTCACGCACCTACATCTAATGATTTTTAACTTGAAAGACTTACACTAATTTATTTAAAAAAGTCATTAAGTCAAAGACGACAATTATATATTATTTCACTGAATTTACGGCATCTTTATTTTCTATCTTTACTGCCATGAACTGGGCGGTATGGAAAAAAGACTTTAAACGCTATCTGCTCTTGGAACGCGGGCTGTCTGCCAATTCGATAGAGGCCTATCTTTTGGATGTATCCAAATTGGAAGCCTATGCATTGGAAGGACAGATGTCAGTCCAAAGCATGGCACCTTTAGATATACAGCAGTTTCTCGCGCATGTGCACCAACAACATATCGCTCCTACTTCTCAAGCACGGTTGCTCTCTGCTTTGAAATCATTTTTCACCTTTTTGCAGATAGAGCATAATTTGCCCAACAATCCAGCGATGCTGATTGAAGCACCGCGACTCCTGCGCAAATTGCCCGATGTATTGAGCATTGCCGAGATCGATCAATTAATCGACAGCATTGACCTGTCGCTACCTGAAGGGATGCGCAACAAGGCGCTGTTGGAGGTTCTTTATGGCTGTGGGCTGCGCGTTTCGGAATTAGTTTCCTTGAAGATTTCAAATCTATTTCTGGAAGAAGAGTTTATAAAAGTAGAAGGCAAAGGCAATAAAGAGCGTTTGATCCCTATTGGCAATCAGGCCATCAAATACTTATCTATTTATCTGAGCGAAAGCCGACCACAGGTGCCCATTAAGTTGGGACAGGAGGACATGGTTTTCCTAAACAGACGGGGTACGGCGATATCCCGCGTTATGGTGTTTTTGATGATTAAGAAGTTGGCATCAAAAGCGCAAATTACCAAAGAAATCAGTCCACACACTTTTCGTCATAGCTTTGCCACACATCTGGTGGAAGGTGGCGCAGATCTACGTGCTGTGCAAGACATGCTGGGCCACGAAAGTATTAGCACCACAGAAATATATACACACTTAGACAACGCTTATTTGCAAACCGTGATGACCGAATTTCATCCCAGATCCAAAAAGCGGTCGCAATGAGCAAATAAACCTTGCAACATCATTGCATTTGATGTACCTTTGTCTGGTGGTGAAGAAAGGAAACTACTTTCGGCTAGTTGGGATGCTATTTTGTATTATGCTATGGATGTTTTCCATAGGCATAGCTTCTGTGCACAATCATATCGTAGATGATTCTCAACAAACCCATCACGAACAGACAGACCATTGTGATCATCAGCATCATCACGCATCTGACCAGGACTGTGGCATCTGTTTCCTGATACATCATAACAACCCAGTAAGCCTCTCCTACTTTGCTATAGGTTTTGCGCTGCTCTATCCGGCGACACTCCCTAAGTTGACAACGCCGTATTTGCTTTCTTTACAGCAGGATTACGACCTCGGCGTACCCTCGCTTCGCGGCCCTCCCCTTTACTAAGCGTCCTTCAGTACCCCTTCAATTTTAGTTTTTCACTTTTATAGGTCGAACGCATGTTTCGTTATCTGTGGGTGTTGTTTCTGCTGCTTTTGTGCAGTTCGGCAGCAAATGCCCAATTATCTTCATCTTGTACATTATCGCTTTCTGGCACTGTCGTTGACCAAAAGGCAAGGCCATTAGTAGGTGTCGCCATTCGCAGCACCGCTAGTAACACCGTCACGTATACCGATCGACAAGGCACCTTCAAATTACTACGTCAATGTCCTGGAGAGCAGATCATAACCTTTAGTTTTCTAGGTTATGATACCGTAAAAAGAACGATCACGTTTCCGGCGAGTGAAGCGCTATTTATTGAGATGAAGGTTGGTACAGTGCATGTGCAGGATGTACAGGTAACCGGAATACAATCAGAACACATCACCAGCAGTAGGCATCACGTATCGGAAGACTCCAAACAGGAACTTCGCGCGAAGCCGTTGGCAGAAATGCTGAGCCAGATTGCAGGTGTTAGCCAGCTAAATACTGGCGCTAGCATCGCTAAGCCGGTGATTAACGGCCTGCATAGCAATCGCGTGCTGATTCTTAATCATGGCGTTCGCCAAGAGGGACAACAATGGGGTGCAGAACATGCGCCAGAGATTGATCCTTTCACAGCGGATCGACTGGAAGTAATCAAAGGAGCGGAAGGTGTGCGGTACGGAGCAGATGCACTTGGTGGCGTGGTCATCAGCACGGCCAATCCCATTGATCCCAGCAAAGTATCCGGGCGCGTAGATCTTCTGGGGCAATCTAATGGCCGTGGCGGTGTCGGAAACATTCGCCTGGAAGGCGGAATACCGTCTATTCCTAATTTAGGTTGGCGCATTCAAGCGTCCGGCAAGAAAATTGGCAACTTGCGTACAGCCGACTATTTTCTCGGCAACACTGGAGTAGAAGAACTTAATCTTTCCGGTTTATTGCAATACAACAAAGGTCGGCATGATCTGGAGTTTTATTATAGCCACTTTGGTACAAATCTGGGTATTTTCTACGGGGCACACGTGAGCACGTTGGAGGATATCCTCGTGAACATCGAACGAGGTCGACCGTCTAGCACCTATAATTTTACGTACGATATTGCATCGCCCCGTCAACGTGTTGATCACGATCTTTCAAAGATCAAATGGGTGTACGCGTTTACAGGACAGACTCGGTTAGAAACGCAATTTGCCTTTCAACGCAACCGTCGCAAGGAATATGACCTACGGCGTGTGCTCTCGGACGACACGCCTATGGCCGACATGAATCTAACCACGCAGACGTTAGATATTGCCCTGAAATCCGGGCATCACCGCATCGGTATCGATGGTATGTTACAAGTCAATAACAACGTGCCTGGCACGGGCACTACACCAATTATCCCCAATTTTGACAACCATAATTTGGGTATTTATGCGATCACGCAGCATCATTGGGGTAAGTTTCACGGCGAACTAGGTGCACGCTATGATTATCGTTATTTTGATGTAGCCGGCTTCCGTTATGATTATAGTAGCATCGATGAAAATGGCATCGTTAGACAGTACTTGTTGACGGATCAACGCCACTTCCATAATTGGAGCGGTTCTGCAGGTTTGGCTTATCACGCTTCTTCAGCTTGGACGTGGAAGACCAATCTGGGATTAGCTTGGCGTGCGCCTTCGGCGAACGAATTGTACAGCGACGGGCTCCACCATGGCAGTGGTACTTACGAAGTGGGAGATCCAAATCTCGCATCAGAACGCGGATATAAGTGGGTTAATTCCCTGCTATTCCAAAGCGAAAATATAGCCATCACAACGGATTTGTATGCACAGTACATCAAGGATTATATCTATGCAACGCCCAACCCTGATTCGGTTCGGCAAACCATTCGCGGCACTTTTCCAGTGTTTAATTATAGACAGCATGATGCCTTCTTTTACGGGGTAGATGTACAATTGGATTGGCAAATTAATTCAACCTGGTCTTATGCCTTGAAAGGTGCATTGGTACGCGCAAGAGATCTCGATAATCACACCTATTTTCCATTCATTCCGGCAGATCGCATCAATCAAAGTGTTAAATGGCAATATGGAGAAGATTCGGAAAATTACATCCGGTTGGCACATGTATTTGTCGATCGGCAACATAATTTCGATCCCGCAACGGATTATACCAATCCGCCGCCCTCCTATCATCTCTTCAACGCCTATGCAAGCGCTCGGCTACCCATATACAATCGCAGCGTCCAATGTAACTTGGGTATAGAGAACCTATTCAACGTACTCTACAAAGATTACATGGACCGGATGCGTTACTTTTCTCACCAGATGGGAAGAAATATTACACTAGGTTTTACATTTCAATTTTAAATAAACAGTATTATGAAAAAAACATCTATTTTCCTTTTAGCTGCAGTCGCTACTTTAACTTTTCAGGCTTGTCAAAAAGACGATCCAGTTCCAGAAACGGATCAGGAAGAAGTGGGAACGGCTACCCTTATTTTTACCGAAGTACATCGCGAGGCACATGGCGACCATTTCCACTATCATGACGAAGAAGGTGGACAAGTTGAAACCGTCGAATTTACGACCGTAAATGGTCAATTGGTTCCACAAGAGGGACATGTGCACTTGAGCAAAGGAAAGACTTACCGCCTTGATTTACAAAGTACAGACTTTCTAGGTCGTCGCTCTGAGCAAACATTTGTTACCCGAGACGATATACATCAGGTTTTCTTCGCTACTACACCAGCATCCGAAATCAGTAAATTCCGTTACGAATATGGAGATGAGAACGCCGCGGGTCAGAATCTACAAGTGGGCGTTACCGGATACTTAACGGTATTGGAGACATCTAATACCTTTGTCATGCGGTATGTAATGCGCCACTTAAACCCTGGAGTGAAAGCAAATATCACAGCTGCAGACTGGAACAACCCTAACTTTTTGAACTTTGCCGGAGCAACAGATCTTGATTTAAGATTCGAAATGCACTTTGTGGATGGCGCTGGTCATGGCCACTAACAACTAGTATATTCATTATCAAAAGGTTGCCTAATTAGCAACCTTTTTTTAGTAATAACAGGAGAAAAATAGTATTTTTGCCGCACTGCCTGCGTAGTTCAATGGATAGAATATCAGATTCCGGTTCTGACGATGTGGGTTCGAATCTCGCCGCGGGCACGTATAAAAAAAGCGCTTTACAGATGTAAGCGCTTTTTTTATGAATCGTTACGATTCAGCACTTTATTATTTCTTCGACAGAATTCACTATCTTCTGATCTGAGTGGTATCCGTAGACGTCGTATCTAGGTTGATCACTTCTTCCGTAGATTGATTGATATTGTAGCGCTGCTGATCAGCCGGTTCTACTGGTGTTAATTCATTTTCATCGGCTCGCTCTTGCGAAGAATGACAGGCCATAAAACTGAATGCACTTAATCCTAAGATGGTGTATATTAGCTTTTTCATAGTGTTCTTTTTTGATTCCTACTTTTAGAACAGTCTAAGTAGAAGAATTGTTTCCCGGAAGATTGCCTATCTTGGTAAAACGCGTTTCCGTTTAGCAAAAAATAGCTTGCATGATACATACACTTTTAATCGTTTTGATTGCTTTAGCAGTCATCAATCTCTTGGTTTTGCTCCTCAAAAAATCGGGCAACAGCTCCTCTGCGCAGTGGCGAAATATGGAACAGGGCTTGCAGCGGCTAGATCATCAACTGGAGCGAATGGATAAATCCACTCGAGATGATCTTCATCGCCATCGCAATGAAAATAGCGCATTGGCTCAAGCCAACCGCGAAGAGCTATCTATAAACTTCCGTTCTTTAGAGAAAAGTGCTCAGGAGCAAGCCCAAGCACTACATACATTTTTAGGTCAACGTTTTGAGAGCTTGACGAAGCAGCAGTATGAAATTAACAAGACAGCCAACGATCATCTGAAAGATATCAAAATTAGCATTGAAAACCATCTGAAAGCCCTGCGAGAGGACAACAACCGGCAACTAGAGCAGATGCGACACACGGTAGATGAAAAATTGCAGTCTACGTTGGAGAAGAGATTAGGCGAGTCGTTCAAACTGGTAAGCGAGCGATTGGAACTGGTGCATCGCGGATTAGGTGAGATGCAAACCTTGGCCAACGGCGTAGGCGATCTGAAAAAAGTGCTTTCTAATGTAAAAACTCGGGGTATATTAGGAGAATACCAGTTAGCCAATATCCTCGAACAGCTACTCACCAACGAACAATATGCGCAAAATGTAGCGACTAAAAAGGGATCACAAGCACATGTGGAGTTTGCGATTAAACTGCCGGGAAAAGACAGCGATGAAACGGTTTGGATGCCAGTAGATTCTAAATTTCCGATAGAAAACTACCAGGCACTGATGGATGCGTATGAAGTGGGCGAGAAAAACCAAATCGAGCTACAGCAGAAAATCCTCATGCGCAACGTAGAAGCTTTTGCCAAAGACATCAGTGATAAATACATTGACCCACCACATACGACGGATTTTGCGATCATGTTTCTCCCTATTGAAAGTTTGTATGCAGAGATCTTGCGCCATCCTGGGTTATTTGAAACTTTGCAGCGCAAATACCGCGTTACGATTACCGGGCCAACTACCCTATCGGCGCTACTCAATAGCTTACAAATGGGCTTCCGCACACTGGCTGTGCAGAAACGCAGCAGTGAAGTCTGGAAAATCCTGGAAGCAGTGAAAACAGAGTTTAAAAAATTCTCTGACCAATTGGATAAGGTAGACAAACAACTGAGCTCGGCTTCGAAATCATTGCATGACCTCCGCCTAACGCGCACCAATATGATGAGTAGAAAGTTAAGAGATATAGGCACCCTTGATGTGCAGGAATCCAACGATTTGCTCGATCTGCCTATTAGTGAGGACGAGTAGATACCACACGTCCAATCGGATAAAGCAAATGCGTATCTTCATAATAAGGAGATTGCTTGTAGATCCAATCTAATTGTGCTCTGCCACTATTGGCGAAAGAAGCATCTGATGCCTTTTTATTTTCCAATTCTTCTTTCCACGAAGGATTTGCATCCAGCAGACGCTGTGCTTCTTCTTCAAAGATGTAGGCAGAGAAATATTCTTTTTGGTTCAAGATGCCATCAAAGAAGTTCCACCGGAAAAAAGAGTCATGCGCCTGCGGCTCTAATGTTTCGATCAGGTAACGGTTGGCTGTTTGATCCATCTCAACCCACCAATCTCCAGCATAGAACTGGCGGTCCATCATAACGGGTTTCAACTCGACACGTTCATGCATATAATGGCCTTCGTATGGCGTTGTAGCAGTCTTCAATCCATTGATATAATACATTTCCAAGAAAATAGTCGTATCGCGCTCTAGCGGATGTAGTTTGACACCATTAGCCTGTAGTCGTTCTATTACCCGATCATAGGCTTGGGGTATCACATAGGCCAAGGGCTTCTCTACCTGCAAGGTTACGTTATAATGTTGGTAATGCGGGATTCGCATGGTTTTGGGCTGTTGCCGATCATAATATAGCCTTTTTTGTCCGGTCACTTGACTTGGCCATTCACCAAATTGATATCCAAGGAATGTGATAGAATCAATTCGCTTGGTGTCCAGTGCCCAGTTTATCGGAAATTGTTGCTGCGTCTTTACCGTCTCTTTAACTTGTTGGCGCGTGCTCAGTAAATTTTCTTTTTCCTGCGCAACCACTTCCAGCAAATGCTGTAACAAGGTATAGGTAGAGGCAACCCGTTGCTCATAAGATTTCCACATGTGTGTCTCCGGCATGAAGCCGATAGTATGGTGTAGCGCTGCAAAGCCGGATGAATAGCGAGGTGTTTCCAAAAAGTCGACCAAACCGGATTCTGGCGTAGCGCCTAGCGTATTTACATACGGTATCATCTCATAACCGGAAACTTGCATCCGCTGGTACAATGCTTTCGTAAATCGTTCTTCCATGAGTGAAGCCAACGGCGCAGCCAATTTGTCTTTTTGCGTAGCGATCAATGTCATGATGTATTGGTAATCCGCTCCATTACTAGCATGCGTATCAAAAAACAGATCCGGATCCCAGGTGGTAAAGAGCCGCTGAAATAACAGCGAATTTCGGGTGTCGGCTTTGATAAAATCACGATTTAGATCATAATGTTGCCTACTCCCACGAAACCCATACGCCACAGGACCATTCTGGTTGACACGAGATACGCCTCTATTAAGCATTCCGGCAACATTGTAAACCGGAATAATGCAAATCACCACATCTTTGGGCAACTTATTGTCTCGCAAAATATCCCGAGAAAATAGCATCCCCACATCAATCCCTTCTGGCTCTCCTGGATGTATTCCATTGTTTATCAATAAAATGGCTTTGCCTTTTGCTCTGATACTTTGGGGGTCAAAATCTTCCTCCACAGACAACACCATCAGGTGTAACGGTTTTCCCACATCCGTCTTTCCCATTTCCAAAAGTCTGGCTTGCGGATAATTGGCAGCCAAGGTTTTATAGAACCCAATCACTTCTTCATAAGTAGCGGTGGTATTGTGATCAGGATCTTTTTCAAAGGCCGTCTGCTGTGCTGAAGCGCTGAAGCAAATAGATACTAAGACAATGCAACTTAGAGAGAAGTATTTGATAAAGGAAGACATAATAGGGTACTTTTGCTTCAAATATACGTAAAGAAGCCGGCAGCTATAGCAAGCCTTCGTCGCGAAAACTGAAATAATGCTGATCGGTGAAGATAACATGATCGTTTACACGAATGTCCATCAACTTGCCTGCATCCACAATGCGCCTTGTGAGCTGTTTATCAGCGAGACTTGGAGCTAACGTACCGGACGGATGATTATGAATTAAGATCATAGAATGTGCATTTGCTTGCAGCGCGTGCCGCAGGATGATGCGGATATCTACCGGTGTAAAATCATTACCCCCGCGACCAATTAATTGGGTATCTATTAGCTTACAGCCTGTATTGAGGAATAGTACCCAAAATTCTTCGTGCGGAAGATCCAACAAGCGATCTCGGAAAAAATTAAAAACCCGTTTGCTGCTATTCAATACAGATGAAGGTAACTCTTTGGCGTCCTTACGGCGACGTCCGATTTCCATGGCAGCAATGATCGTAATCGCTTTTGCCAGCCCTATGCCGTGGTATCGGCATAAATCGGCCACTTCCAGTTTGGATAGTGTTGCAAGATTGTTTTCTACGCCGAACAACAGCCGACGACAAAGCTCGACAGCACTCTCTTGTGAAGATCCTGAACCGATGAGTATTGCTAATAATTCTGCATTCGTCAATGCGCGTCTCCCCTGCTCTACTAATTTCTCTCGTGGACGATCTGCTTCAGCCCATTCGCGTATTGCTAGTTTCATAGTCGCATAATTAATTAAAATTTCTTTTAAAGATAATTTATTTTTCAAATAATAACCTATAGGATTCAGTAGTACTTTGTCAATTTTTTGATTATCCCTAGAAAGCGTATCTTTGTATCTTAGTAATTTTAGATATGAGTAAAGCAATAATTAAAACCGAGAAAGGTGATATGACTGTGCAGTTCTACACAGAGGACGCACCTAAAACTGTAGAAAATTTTATAAAATTGGCTAAATCAGGCTATTACAATGGATTAACTTTCCACCGTGTGATTCCAGATTTCGTTATTCAAGGTGGTTGCCCTAATACACGCGAAGGTGCTACAGGCATGCCTGGTACAGGTGGTCCAGGATACCATATCGATTGTGAATTAACGGGTGAAAATCAATATCATGACCGTGGCGTATTGTCAATGGCACACGCTGGAAGAAACACCGGAGGATCACAATTTTTCGTTTGCCACAGCCGTACAAATACAGCTCATTTGGATCGTAACCACACGTGTTTTGGCAAGGTGATTGAGAATGTCGATGTCGTAGATGACATCCGTCAAGGTGATCGTATTTTGAGCATCGATGTAATCGAAGACTAATAATCATTAGGTATATACTTACATAGCATAAGCATGAATTTAAGAGGATTAGTATCTGTAACGGGAAAGCCAGGATTATTTAAGTTGATCGGACAGAATAAGGGTGGTTTTATCTTAGAAAGTTTGGATGGCGCGAAAGTAAAATCAGTGATCAACCTTTCGAATACTAAAATGGCGACATTGGAAGATATCACTATTTATGGCGAAGAGGACGAAATTCGTTTATTGGAGATTTTCGAAACCCTAAAAACAAATGAAATCGAAATTCCAGATGTGAAAGCAGATGGAAATACACTTCGTGAGTTTTTTAGAGTGGTAGCTCCTGGCCATGACGAGAGCCGTGTATATAGCTCAGATATCAAGAAGGTGATCACTTGGTACAATATCATCAAAGCGCTTCCTTTGTTCGAAGAAGAAGCTCCTGAACCGATTGATGAGGAGCAAGCTTAACTGCTGATCCAATCTCGATATACTACTTCGGTATATTAAAATAAAAGGCCGGATTTACTTGAGGTAAATCCGGCCTTCTTATTATAGCAAATTCTCTATCCGAGATAGTATTACGCTTTATCAGCTTGTTTCTTGCGAATGATATTCAATGCTGCACCAGCTTTGAACCAACCGATTTGTTGGGCGTTGTAGGAGTGGTTTACTTCGATCTCCTCAGAGCTACAATCTTCATGGTGCAATACCAATGTTAACGATTTATTCGGAGCAAAATCTGTCAAACCTAGTATGTCAATCGTATCATCTTCTTGGATTTTATCGTAATCGTCCTTATCTGCAAATGTCAATCCCAACATTCCTTGTTTTTTCAAGTTCGTCTCGTGGATACGCGCAAATGATTTTACTAACACCGCGCGAACGCCTAAGTGACGTGGCTCCATCGCAGCATGTTCGCGGGATGATCCTTCTCCGTAGTTTTCATCACCAACGACGATCGAACCGATTCCTTCTGCTTTATAAGCACGTTGTGTTGCAGGAACTGGGCCGTACTCGCCGGTCAATTGGTTTTTCACCGTATCTGTCTCGTCATTAAAAAAGTTAACAGCACCGATCAATAGGTTATTGGAGATATTATCTAAGTGGCCGCGGTATTTCAACCAAGGTCCGGCCATAGAAATATGATCTGTCGTACATTTACCTTTTGCTTTGATCAGTAATTTCAGACCTTTCAGGTCTGTACCTTCCCATGCTTCGAACGGCTCCAGCAATTGTAAGCGATCCGAATCCTCTGCAACATCTACTTCCACATCCGAACCATCTTTGGCTGGCTCTTGATAACCTGCATCTTCTACCGCGAAACCTTTAGCTGGAAGCTCATCTCCGGTAGGTGCGTCTAGTTTCACTTGCTCGCCGTCTTTGTTGGTCAGTGTATCCGTTACCGGGTTGAAACCCAAATCTCCAGAAATCGCAATAGCTGCTACCATTTCAGGAGAGGTTACGAATGCATAGGTATTCGGATTTCCATCCGCGCGCTTCGCGAAATTACGGTTGAAAGAGTGAACTATGGTGTTTTTTTCGCGTTTATCTGCACCTGCACGATCCCACATACCAATACATGGACCACAAGCATTTGTAAATAACGTCGCGTTTAGATCAGTAAATGTTTTTAACAAACCATCACGATCTGCCGTGTAACGTACTTGCTCTGATCCTGGGTTAATACCGAATTCTGCTTTCGTTACCAAACCTTTATCAATCGCTTGTTTTGCAATCGAAGCTGCTCGCGCCAAATCTTCGTAAGAAGAATTGGTACAAGACCCGATCAATCCCCACTCTACCTTTGTCGGCCAACCATTTTTGTCTGCCTCCTCACGCATGCGAGATATTGGCGTATACAAATCCGGTGTGAAAGGGCCATTCAAAGAAGGTTCCAACTCAGATAGGTTAATCTCAATCAATTGATCAAAATATTCTTCTGGGTTAGCATAAACCTCATCGTCACCCGTAAGGTGTTCTTTAACTTTATTGGCGGCGTCTGCTACATCTGCACGATCAGTCGCGCGTAGATAGCGCTCCATAGATTCGTCATATCCGAATGTAGATGTCGTTGCACCAATTTCGGCACCCATATTACAAATAGTACCTTTACCGGTACATGAAAGCGATTTCGCTCCCTCACCAAAATATTCAACGATAGCGCCGGTACCACCTTTTACGGTTAGTATACCAGCTACTTTCAAAATCACGTCTTTTGAAGTGGCCCAGCCCGACAATTTACCTGTTAACTTAACACCAATAAGCTTAGGGAATTTTAACTCCCAAGGCAAACCAGCCATTACATCACAGGCATCTGCACCACCAACACCGATCGCTACCATTCCCAACCCTCCGGCGTTCACGGTGTGAGAATCGGTACCGATCATCATGCCACCTGGAAACGCATAGTTTTCCAATACCACCTGGTGAATAATACCTGCTCCTGGTTTCCAGAAACCGATACCATATTTATTAGAAACAGAACTCAAAAAGTTAAATACTTCAGAGCTTTCTTCTTTAGCACGTGTTAAATCTTCTTTCGCGCCATCTCTGGCCTGTATTAAGTGATCGCAATGTACGGTAGAAGGCACGGCCACTTTGGGTCTGCCAGCTTGCATAAATTGCAACAAGGCCATTTGAGCAGTCGCATCCTGCATAGCCACTCGATCTGGCGAGAAATCGACATACGATTGTCCTCTTTCGTATGCTTCTTCCGCATTGCCATTCCACAAGTGGGTATATAGAATCTTCTCTGCTAAAGTCAAAGGTTTGCCTACTACCTTACGTGCCGCATTGACACGCTCTTCGTAGAGGCTATACACCTTCTCAATCATATTAATATCAAAAGCCATATACGTATAATTTTATCTCTTCTATTGGTTTAAAAACAATACAGATTACACCACCATTTGTTTTTCTATTGGTGTAAATTTTGTCAGGTTGATCCCATCAACCGCTACTCTATATTCTTCGATTGTTGGAATTCTTCCCAAAATAGCAGACAAAACTACTACTGGCGTAGAGGCTAACAAAGATTCTCCTTTCTTACCTTCCGAATCTTCCACCACTCTTCCTTGGAAAAGTCTGGTAGATGTGGCCATCACCGTATCTCCTTTTGCTGCTTTTTCCTGGTTTCCCATACACAGATTACAGCCTGGTCGCTCTAGGTACATAATATTTTCGTATTCTGTACGGGCGGAGCTTTTCGGCATTAAGTCACTAAATTCAAAACCCGAATATTTCTGTAAAATATCCCAATCGCCTTCTACTTCTAGTTCATCAATAATATTGTAGGTTGGTGCTGCGACAACCAGTGGTGCATTAAACTCCACCTTGCCTTTTTGAGCTTCCAAATTCTTAAGCATTTGAGCTACAATTTTTAAATCCCCTTTGTGTACCATACAGGAACCGACGAATCCTAAGTCTACCTTTTTCGTACCTTCATAAAATGATAGATCGCGAATGGTGTCGTGCGTATAACGCTTAGAGACATCTTGGTTGTTTACGTCTGGATCGGCAATCATAGGCTCATCAATTATATCTAAATCGATGACTACTTCTGCGTAATATTTGGCATTTTCATCTGGAGTTAAAGCAGGTATCGCGCCCGACTTGATCTCTGTGATCCTTTTATCTGCTTTGTTAATCAAGCCTTGTAGCACCTGACTTTTATTCTCCATACCTTTTTCGATCATGATTTGGATACGGCGCTTGGCAATCTCCAAAGATTCGATCAAAGTATCATCTTGAGAGATACAGATAGAGGCTTTTGCTTTCATCTCCGCCGTCCAATCCGTAAAAGTGAATGCTTGGTCGGCCAATAATGTACCAATATGCACTTCGATGATACGTCCCTGGAAAACATTTTCTCCACCGAATTGCTGCAGCATCTGTAATTGAGTAGCATGTACGACATCACGGAAGTCCATGTGCTCTTTCATGCCACCTTTGAAAGTTACTTTCACCGATTCGGGTATAGGCATCGAAGCCTCTCCTGTCGCCAAGGCTAATGCCACCGTTCCTGAGTCAGCACCGAAAGCTACTCCTTTAGACATTCTGGTATGCGAATCTCCTCCGATAATGATTGCCCATTCATCAATGGTAATGTCATTCAACACCTTATGGATTACATCCGTCATCGCATGATATTCGCCTTTGGGATCACGTGCGGTGATCAAGCCAAATTCGTTCATGAATTTCATCAATTTTGGAATATTTGCCTGTGCTTTTTTATCCCAAACTGATGCCGTATGACAACCGGATTGATACGCTCCGTCTACAATGGGAGAAATAACAGTGGCTGCCATTGCTTCCAACTCTTGCGCCGTCATCAATCCAGTGGTATCTTGTGATCCAACGATATTCACTTGAACACGCACATCTGAGCCTGCATGCAACACTTTCCCTGGCGTAGTACCTACTGCATTTTTGTTAAATATTTTTTCAACTGCGGTTAATCCTTGTCCATCAACAGACACTTCTTTGGAAGCGGCAAAAACAAGTGGGGCTTCGATATCCAATAGTCCGGCTGCGAAAGTTTGGATTTTCTTACCAAATACGATCGCATAAGAACCACCTGCTTTGATAAACTCCATTTTCTGCGGCGTCAACGCTTTAGAAATATCGATCAGTTCCTGATCTCCCTGATATAATTTTTTTGTTTTGGTATTAATGGTTAGCTCCGTACCCGTAGCGACAGCATAAACCTCTTCTAAAATGGGCTCATTCTTTTCGTTACGTACTATATTGCCTTCTGCATCTACCTTTTTTACCCAGTTTTTCAGATCTATACCGATACCCCCAGTAACATCCACTGTGGTAAGGAAAATAGGAGAAATACCATTGGTACCTCCTACGATTGGCGCAATATTCACAAAGGGAACGTACGGGCTTGCCTGCTTTCCTGTCCATAGAGCGACATTGTTCACGCCAGACATTCTGGAGGACCCAACGCCCATGGTACCTTTTTCAGCAATTAACATCACACTACTATCTGGATGTTGCATTTGCAAATCCTTGATCTGTTGTTGCGCTTCTGGCGTAATCATGCATTTACCATGCAACTCCCGATCGGAACGCGAGTGAGCCTGATTTCCTGGCGAAAGTAAATCGGTGGAGATATCTCCTTCTCCAGCAATAAACGTGACAATTTTGATTTCTTCTGGAACGCTAGGAAGCTTGGTAAAAAACTCTGCTTGTGCATAGCTCTTAATAATCTCGATGGCGGTTGGATTCCCTGCGTGGAAAGCTTCTTTCAAGCGATCAGTATCCGCATCATAAAGGAATACTTGTGTTTTCAACACGTCAGCAGCTTGCTTCGCGATAGATGCGTCCTCTCCTAAGGCCAAATCTAATAAAACCGCTATAGAAGGACCGCCTTTCATATGAGACAATAGCTCAAAAGCATATGCTGTTGTAATTTCTGCTACAGCAACTTGACCAAGAATAATTTCCTTTAAAAATTGCGCTTTGACGCCAGCCGCACTCGTTGTACCGGGCAAGACATTGTAGATAAATAAACCGAGAGAATTTGCTCTATGCTCATGATCAATATCTATAATCTGTTGGATGATAGCACCAAGCAACTCATCACCATCAATGGGCTTTGGATGCAATCCTTGAAGTTTTCTTTCTTCGATTTCCTGTATGTATTCGTTGTAAACACTCATAGTTAAACTTTATTCTTATAGGGTGACAGATAGCTGATAATGACCTGTCTTTTAATTTCTTCCTTTAAATCAGCGTGCAGAATCTTATGAAATGATTAATGATGCTTCCGATAACTTACACAACTGTAACAAGCCTCGAAACATATTATGGAGAAGAGAAATCATCTGAATGAATGTCTCAAACTCCTCTGGCATCATCCGCTGCACACTTTGCTAAACATTGGCTCAAACTTTTTTACGTCGCACCATCATATGCTGGTTCCTGCGGGATGTTGTATAACAGTATATTCAGAGCTACTATAGCTTTTCCATCTGCTGACATAAGAGAAAAGCCACACGCTTTCTACTTTTTACTACAAAAATACAAAATAAGACGCTTTTATACGAAGAGCTAAAGACTATCAGCCAAATTTGGAAATATTCTAAATTAACAATTTATTACTTGATAATCAACGCATTAAATCAATAATTTCAATAGATATTTTCATCGGAAAAGTCAAAAATCGGTCTATACAATTTTTAAATGCGGATCTACCGATTTCAAAGAATGGATTGTTTGCGTGGGATTCGCAGAATTAAAAACAAAACTTCCAGCTACCAGCACATTTGCTCCCGCGGCGATCAGCGCAGCGGCATTATCCAGGCTCACACCTCCATCGATTTGGATCAACAATTGATCATTCACTCCCTTAGATAGGGATCGCAATTCGCGAATCTTGGCGTACGTATTTTCAATGAACTTTTGACCACCAAAACCTGGATTTACCGACATCAAGCATACCATATCCAGATCGGGCAAAATATCTTTCAATAGATGAACTGGGGTGTGTGGGTTAAGTGCTACGCCCGCTAAACAATCCAACTCTTTAATCGCCCAAATGGTGCGATGAAGATGCGTACAGGCTTCATAATGTACCGTAATATGCGCTGCACCGGCTTCTTTAAACTCCTCCAAATAGCGATCCGGTTTCTCGATCATCAAATGTACATCTAACGGTTTTGTCGCATAGCGATGTATGGCTTTCATTACTGGAAACCCAAAAGATATATTTGGCACGAACAAACCATCCATGATATCAATATGAAACCAATCTGCTTCACTTTGATTAACCAGGTCTACATCGCGTTGGATATGGGCAAAATCTGCCGCAAGCATAGATGGCGCAATCAGGTGGTGGTGAGTTGTATTCATGACGTTTTTGAGTATCTTCAAAGATACGAGGTTCTGCATCAAATAGCAACGGTAGGTTTGTCATTGGGCGGTCTTTAAAATATTGTTTCATAATATTTTAGGTTTTATAAATTATTACTGCTATCTTTGCACCGCCTTAGGCAATATAGCCTATTGTATAATTTATTTCATGAACCCATTTTTAGAATTGGGAAT
This sequence comes from Sphingobacterium sp. lm-10, assembly GCF_023554555.1. Taxonomy (NCBI): domain Bacteria; kingdom Pseudomonadati; phylum Bacteroidota; class Sphingobacteriia; order Sphingobacteriales; family Sphingobacteriaceae; genus Sphingobacterium; species Sphingobacterium sp. lm-10. The sequence continues at coordinate 276,715 of NZ_JAMJWC010000001.1, read as the reverse complement.
CCGTCATGAGATTGTTAATGCAGTCACCGAGCTAGGTTTCGAAAAACCTTCTCCTATCCAGGAACAAGCCATTCCTGTTTTATTGACTGGCAACAACGATTTTGTCGGATTAGCCCAAACCGGCACAGGGAAGACAGCAGCATTCGGTCTCCCTCTATTAGAACAAATCGATCCTTCACAAAAGCATCCACAAGCCCTAGTACTTTGTCCGACACGTGAACTGTGTCTACAAATCTCAAGAGATTTGGAAAAATTCGCTAAGTACATTGATGGCGTTAGCGTGGTAGCTGTATACGGAGGAGCGAACATCAGCGATCAATTACGTCAAATTAGACGTGGTGTGCAGATCGTGGTCGCCACTCCAGGACGTATGTTGGATATCATTGGCCGTAAAGCCATTAATTTCTCCGACGTCAATTATGTCGTGTTGGACGAAGCAGATGAAATGCTGAACATGGGATTCCAGGAGGACATTAACAATATCCTTTCTGAGACTCCAGACACGAAAAAAACATGGTTATTTTCTGCTACGATGCCTAAAGAGGTTCGTCGTATTGCACAGAAATACATGACCGATCCTTTTGAATTGACCGTAGGTACAAAAAACACGGGAAATGCAAACATCGAACACCAGTACTTTTTAATAAGAGCAAGAGACAAGTATGCGGCATTTAAACGCATTGTAGACTCTTATCCTCAGATTTTCGGAATTGTTTTCTGTCGTACTAAGATTGAAACACAAGAGATCGCTGAAGCATTGATGAAAGATGGTTACAATGCGGATTCTTTGCATGGTGACTTATCGCAGCAACAACGTGACCGCGTCATGAAACGCTACCGTGATCGCAACCTACAGTTGCTTATTGCAACTGATGTGGCTGCTCGTGGTATCGATGTGAACGATGTAACTCACGTAATCAACTATTCTTTACCAGATGAGGTAGAAAACTATACGCACCGCTCTGGTCGTACAGCTCGTGCCGGAAAAACTGGTATCTCGATTTCGTTGGTAAATGTGAAAGAGATGAGCAAGATTCGTCATATCGAAAAAATCATTGGCAAATCTTTCGAAAAGAAAGAAGTTCCAACTGGTGCAGAAGTATGCGAGAAACAATTGTTCAAAATCGTTAACAAGATTAATGATGTAACGGTTAATCAAGAAGAAATTGCACCATTTTTGCCTGCTATCATGGAAAACTTCCAAGATTTGAGCAAAGAGGAGATTATCGCACGTTTTGCTTCTTTAGAATTCAACAAATTCCTAGATTATTACCGCAATGCACCAGATTTGAATGTAGATGCGCGTGATATCAGAGCTGATCGTGGAGAGCGCGGAGATCGTCGTGAAAGCCGCAGTAGAGAAGGTTCTAAAGGATATACTAGATTGTTCATCAACTTAGGATCGGTAGACGATTTCTCTCGTGGTGATATGTTGGGTTACATCTGTAACAATACACGTATCTCCGGTAAAGATATCGGAAAGATTGATCTTAAAGGTGTATTCACTTTCTTCGAAGTACAAGACGCAGAAGTTCAAAAGGTAATCCAAGGATTCCAGAATGTAGACTTCAACGGTCGTGGTGTACGCATCGAAGTATCGGGTGAAGGTGGTGGTGGTGGTGGCGAACGTCGTGGCCGCAGCAACGATCGCCCTAGAAATGGTGGTGGTGGTGGTGGTCGCTCAGGTGGCGGACGCTCTTACCGTTCTGACGATAACAAAGGAGGAGGATTTAAAGACTTTTCCGGAAAACGCAGACCTTCATCTTCGTCTTCTAGAAGCAAGTACTAAATCTTCGAGAAATAACACCAAGAAGGGTCAACAGCATGCTGTTGACCCTTCTTTTTTATGGGTATAATTGATGCCTGCATTTTCTGGAAGAAATACAGCAGATTACTGCGTTTATGCGATCGCTCTAATTCGTCTCTAAAGGTCTGAAAGTTACCTTCTTCATGTCAGGTAAAAAGTAAGCCACGATGCCAAATAAAGGCAAATAGGAACACACCTGGTAGATAAAGTTTATCGATGTTTGATCTGCCCACCATCCCAGCACAGCAGATCCCAATCCACCCATACCAAAGGCAAACCCATAAAACAAACCCGACACCATGCCCAATTTGCGTGGCAGTAATTCTTGCGCAAATACGAGTATGGCTGCAAAAGCGGAAGAAATAATCAATCCGATAACGACGATAAGCACACCAGTCCAAAACAGATCGACATAGGGCAAGAGCAGGGTAAACGGTGCCGCACCCAATACCGAAAACCAGATGATGTACTTTCGCCCCACGTAGTCGCCCAACATACCTCCTATGAGTGAACCCACCGCAATAGCAATCAAAAAGTAAAACAGGTACACCTGTGCCTGTACTTCTGTGAGATCAAAACGCTGAATCGTGTAAAACTGAAAATAACTGGTAATGCTGGCGGTGTAGAAATATTTGGAAAATATGAGCAACAATAAGATCGCTACGGACCAGTTGATTCTTGTAGAAGATAAATCGGGAAGCAAGATCGCTTTTTTAGGTCGGGATTGCACCAAGCGCAAATGCCTGCTGTACCATCGTCCAATATATCCCAAGATGAACTGCGATACCATCGCAATAACGGCAAACCAAAGAATATAGTGTTGACCGTTCGGGATCACAATCCAAGCGATCAGGAGCGGCGCTAAAGCCGCCCCGGTATTTCCTCCAATCTGAAACATGGCTTGCGCAAAACTTCTCCGACCTCCTGCCGACATATAGGCTACGCGCGCGGATTCGGGATGAAAGATCGAAGAGCCAATTCCTACGAGTATTACGGATATCAATATCCACTCGTAATTGGCCGCATAGGCCAAAGAAATCATTCCTGCAGTAGAAAAAAGCATTCCCGCCATTTGAGAATAGGGCTTTGGATGCTTATCGGTATACGCGCCGACCACTGGTTGGAAAATCGAGGCGGCCAATTGGAAGCATAATGTAATGACCCCAATCTGTGCCATGCTTAGATCATACTTCGCTTCCAAACGCGGATAGATGGCAGGAATCACAGACTGCAATAAGTCATTAAACAAATGCGCTACGCAAACTGCTAAAAGCAGCGAATAAGTTGGCTTCTGCAGGTTGTTTGAAGCAAATATGGAGGGCATACGGCGAGTAGGTTATCGACGAAAAATCTTAATTTTTATAGTTGATCAATTCAGTGTACAACAGTTCACCAGCACTAGGTCTTGGCGCTTGCTTGAGTACCACTTCACCATCTTTTGCGATGATGTAATAAGGGATCCCAAATGCTTTACGTCCTTGATATTCGCGCGAGAACTTTGCCTGGATATCTTTATATAATGCTTTATTAGCCCGCATGTGATAGCCAGATAATTCGTGTTTCTGAATAAATTCCTGCCATTTCTGATCGTCTTTATCCTGATCCATAGAAAGATACAGAATATCAATATCATGCTTGGCAGCAATATCATGTAAACCATCTTTATAAGCAAACTCCGCAACGCAAGGGCCACACCAGGTAGCCCACAAATCGATATACACGGTACGCCCCGCAAATTTTTCGAGGACTTCATCAAAAGAATTCAGCTTTTGATAATCTTCTAAAAATACCGCATGAGACGCACTTTCCCCAGAAGGTTTTTCTACATTCTGTTTACCTGATTGGCCTATGGCCAGCAACGGCATCATTAATAATAAAACATATAGTTGTTTCATGAAAAATGTGATTTAATGTAACTGGCTGACGTCAGAGCGACGCAACCTAAAATTTCTTATTTATAAATCTCAACCTCGATTGTACCATCTGCTTTGATGACACCGCGATACATACCGGCCGTATTGAATGGCATGGCCACTTCCCCTTGCTTATTGATGGCGATTAGTCCACCGTCTCCACCCATATCGCCAATCTTTTTAATGACTGCTGCGGCTGCATCCGCGATAGACAATCCACCGTATTGCACACGAGCAGCTACGTCATATGCGGCCACAGATCGGATAAAAAATTCGCCCCATCCCGTACAGGAAACTGCCACAGTCGCATTGTCCGCATAATTGCCCGCACCCGTGATCGGCGCATCGCCGACTCGGCCATAACGCTTATTGGTCATGCCACCTGTGGAAGTCGCTGCCGCCAGATTTCCAGCACGATCAACAGCTACCGCACCCACCGTGCCATATTTATAATCTTTATATACTTCATGAATACCTGATTGCGCATCATGATCCAATTGCGTCGCTAAAGAATCCAACTCTCTGGCTTTTTGCAACCCGTCCCAACGCTCCTTGGTATAAAAATAGCTGGGATCTACGATCTCCAAACCCTGCTCTTTTGCAAATTGCTCCGCACCCGCTCCTACCATCATCACGTGTGGTGAATGTTGCATCACCGCACGAGCGGCCTGAATCGGACTTTTTATATTCGTTACACCAGCAACTGCACCGGCGCTCAACGTCTTACCATCCATAATAGCGGCATCCAACTCATTTTTGCCTTCACTGGTAAATACAGCTCCTTTGCCGGCGTTAAACAAGGGGTTATCTTCCAAGACCTTTACTGCAGCTTCTACTGCATCCAGACTGGTGCCTCCCTCCTCTTGTAAGATCCGATATCCAGCCAGCAAGGCTTGCTTTAGTCCATCTTTGTACGCTGCTTCCATAGAGTCAGTCAAGTTTTTCTTCAAAATCGTACCTGCACCACCGTGAATGGCCATAACATAATTACGCTGTTGCGCCACAACGAACTGCAACGCAAAACACATGAATATCAGAAACAAAGATTTTTTGATCATTTTGCGAGAAGTTAATTATGCTTTTAACGCACGCTGTCTAATTGCTTCATAAATTACCACACCCGCAGATACCGATACATTCAGGGATTTAATTTCACCAAACATCGGAATACGAGCCAGCTTATCTGATATTCTGATCAGATCATCCGATACACCGACATCTTCTGCACCCATCACCACACAGGTTGGACCTGTGTAATCTACATCGTGAATCGAGTCTTCTGTCTTTTCGGTACTTACGACCATCTGCACTCCCGACTCAATCAAAAAACGTCCTACTTTACCCAACGAATCCTGGCGACAAACCGGGATTTTATACAAAGCACCAGCCGAGGTCTTGATGGCATCGGGATTAATCTCTGCCGATCCTTTCTTGGGCACAATGATCGCATGCACACCCGCACACTCTGCTGTACGTGCGATGGCACCCATATTACGCACATCAGTAACGCCGTCCAACATCAACAACAAAGGAATTTCGCCTTTTTCATAAATCGTGGGCAACAGATCTTCAATCTGTTGATAGGTAATTGGTGAAATGACTGCAATTACACCCTGATGATTCTTTCCGGTAATGCGGTTTAACTTTTCGATAGGTACCTGTTGCGATGGCAAGTTATGCTCTTTGAGCAATGCCTTCAATTCCATTAGCAATCCTCCGCTCAGTCCTCGTTGAATAAAAAGGGATTCTATCTCCTTTCCACTGTCAATCGCTTCCATTACGGCGCGAATACCAAACACCATCTGATTCGACTCTCTTTTCTCGCCACGAGGTTCTCTACGTTGAAATTGCTGCATACACTTATTACTGTTAAAAGTTCAAAAGTAAACATTAAAATCGATGAAAAACGGCTTTTGCCTTGTTCCTTGCAAAATTGGCGACAGGAAGATTGATCGAATCACCAACAAAATCGTATCGGTCCATTATAGGCTCTCTTTGCAATCACCGCTAATAAAACAATCGATTTCTGTATCGCAATCTAAGTCGTGCACTTAATGAAGATTAATTTGTTATTTTTAGACAACAAAATTTTAGCTATGAGAGAGCAATTTATTGAAAAAGTCTCCACATCTTATAAGCCGAAAGGTGCTTTTATACAATTAGGATCTGGTATTTTAAACGGCGAAATTGTGACTGAAGCAAAAGTAAATCTCGCGCTTCGCATGATGAACCGCCATGGACTGATTGCAGGGGCTACAGGAACAGGAAAAACACGTACTTTGCAATTAATAGCTGAACAACTTTCTGATGCAGGCGTACCTGTATTTATGTTGGATGTAAAAGGTGACCTATCGGGACTTGCTGAACCTGGAAAGACGAATGAAGCATTGCTAGAAAGAGGACTTGCAGTAGGAGTTCCTTTTGAACCAGCGGCTTTTCCAGTCGAGCTCTTTTCCTTGAGCGGCAAGTTAGGTGCCCCTATGCGGCTGACTGTAGGGGATTTTGGCCCTGTGCTATTAGCTCGCATACTGGATCTCAATGATACACAATCCGGCGTACTAAGTGCTATATTTAAGTATGCACAAGATACAGACTTGCCTCTTGTTGATCTTGATGACTTAAAAAAGCTACTTTCTTATTTATCGAATGGTGCTGGTGCCGCAGAAATAAAAGACGATTATGGCCGCATCAGTAGCGCGAGTTCTGGAGCCATCTTACGAAAGATAGTTGCCATTGAGCAGCAAGGTGTGTCACATTTATTTGGAGAAAAAGAATTCGATATTCAAGACCTTTTCGGAAAAGTAGACGGAAAGGGCGTAATCACGTTATTAAATATCGCGGATGTACAGGATCAGCCACTCTTGTTTTCTACTTTTTTATTAAGTCTATTAGCACAATTATTTAAAAAATTACCAGAAGTGGGTGATCTGGATCAACCCAAGTTAGTTTTCTTTTTTGATGAAGCTCATTTACTATTTAATGGTGCATCTAAAGCTTTCCTCAGTCAGATTGAACAAATTGTTAGGCTAATTAGATCCAAAGGGGTAGGCGTGTTCTTTTGTACGCAAGCGGCAACAGATATCGCAGAGAGTGTATTAGGTCAGCTCGGCAACAGAGTACAGCATGCTTTAAGGGCGTTTACACCCAATGATGCTGAGAACCTACGTAAAACGATCCGTACCTATCCTACCTCAGATTTCTATGCCATTGATAAGATACTTACCTCGTTGGGAACTGGACAAGCATTAATAACCGTGTTGAATGACAAGGGTATTCCGACTGAGGTGGTAGCGACACACCTAGTACCCGCACGTGCCATTATGGGAGCCTCATCTGCGGAAACGTACACGCGGATTTTGGAAGAATCTGATGCTACGAGAAAGTATCAGGAGCGTATTGAGCGTCGAACAGCATCTGAAATTATAAAAGAGCGCCAGCAAAAGCAGGAAGCTGATTTAGCGCGTGAGCAAATGGAAAAGTCACTGCCGAAACCTTCTGCTGGTTCGAAAAACTCTTCTTCTTCCCGATCGCGAAGACAAACTCCGCTAGAAGCAGCGCAAACTACTGCAAGCAGAACGCTGGCACGAGAAGGAACAAAATTATTAGGGAAAATAGCGAACGGGTTACTAGACATGTTCCTAAAAAAAAGAAAATAAACATTATCTCCGACGTAGCTATGAAAATCTTGTCCGCTTCTGACATCCGCACAGCCGATCGGGCTACCCTAGATCGGCAAGGCATTCGATCTGTTGACCTGATGGAGCGAGCCGCAAATTGCTTGTTTCAGCAAATCACCAAAGATTTCCCTTCGTTTGAAACTTCTTTTGTGATCTTTTGCGGTACTGGGAATAATGGTGGCGATGGCTTAGCGCTCGGACGGTTACTATCCAGTTCTGGAAGACAGGTTCGTATCTACTTATATGAGACAGACAAATACAGCCCTGATAATATCGAAAACCAAAAACGTCTGCGTGACGCGCGCGTTGAAGTGAACTATTTTACCGACGTTATCGCGTGTGATTTTGAATTGGAAGATGTCGTGATTGATGCACTTTACGGTATCGGACTTTCTCGTCCTTTGGCGGAGAAATGGCGGCCCGTAATCGACGCGATCAATCATTCAAATCGCCCCATCCTGGCGATAGATATTCCTTCCGGATTATATGCGGATCAGCCATCGGAAAACGGAATGTTCATCGTAAAAGCAAATCATACCTACACCTTGCAATGCCCTAAATTGGCGCTTCTTCAACCGGAAAACGCGGCTTACGTTGGAGAATTCAAAGTCGTGGATATACAATTAGATACCGCTGCCCTTTCGGCCGCACCTGGCACCTATTATTTCACCACATTACAAACCATTCAAGCACAATGCTCCATGCCAAGTCGCTTTTCGCATAAGGGTACATTTGGTCATGTGCTGATTGCCGGCGGCAGCTATGGAAAAATCGGTGCTATTCACTTGAGCGCAAAAGCCGCCCTACGCACTGGCTGTGGCCTGGTCAGTGTTTACAGCGCCCGTTGCGCTCATCCGATTCTCCAAACAAATTTCCCGGAAGCCATGTTGCAAACGGATAGCGAGTTACAACACCTTTCCACTTTTCCTGACGCTACAGAACAATACTCTGCGATAGGAATTGGCATGGGAATGGGCAGGCACGCGGATACCGAGCAGGCATTTCTTCGATTTTTACGTAACGTATCCCTTAAGCCGAAGCCTCCCAAACTGGTGTTAGATGCAGATGCAATCAACACGCTAGCCGCACATCCAAATAGTCTCAAGGACTTGCCTGCCGGAAGTATATTAACACCACACCCGAAAGAATTGCAACGGCTGATCGGATCTTGGAAAAATGATTGGGATAAAATGGAAAAAACACGAAAATTTGCCCAAGCACACCAAGTTGTCGTATTGATTAAAGGGGCTAATACAGCCGTAGTAGTACCAGATGGAACGATTCACTTTAATGCTACCGGCAACTGGGGTATGGCCACGGCTGGGAGCGGCGATGTATTGGCCGGCATGATCACTTCGCTACTGGCGCAGGGATTTTCCAGTAAAGATGCTGCCCTTACCGGAGTTTACGTACACGGTCTGGCCGGTGACCTCGCGGCGCATACGACACATCCCAAAAGCCTGATTGCCTCCGACATCATCGCTGGCATTTCTTTGGCTTGGCATGAAGTTTTGCCGGTCGCCAGAATGCATTAATTACAGATAATACACTTCAAGAGTTTTCCTCGTCTCGACAAAATCGATATATTGCATCTCCAAAAAACGACTAACAAGATGCAAATCTCCTTTAGAAGCATATTTTCTCAAACACGCCCTATCTTATCCGCCCTTTTTTTCATCAGTGGTTCGTTTGCCTTTGCGCAGCAAACGCAAAAGCCACCATTACATGGCAAAAACTGGATGGCGATTACCGGCAAACCTTTAGCCGCGACAGCGGGAGCACAATTATTTCAGCAAGGAGGAAATGCCGTAGATGCTGCCTGTGCCATGTTGGGCGCTACCTGTACCATGTGGGATGTGCTCAGCTGGGGAGGCGAAACACAAGCGCTAATTTACCATCCGAAGCTCAAAAAAGTACTGGCAATTAATGCATTAGGCGTGGCTCCTACCGGAGCGACAGTTGACTTTTTTAAATCTCGCGGATATGAGTTTCCGCCAGAATTTGGCCCGTTGGCAGCCGTAACGCCAGGCACACCAGGTGGCATATGTTATATGCTGGCTAAGTATGGCACTAAAAGTCTGAAGGAAGTACTACAACCTTCTATGCAAATGGCTGCAGGCTATCCGATAGAGGCGCAGACTGCCAATAGCATCGAGCGCGGCAAAGCACGCATCAAAGAATGGCCTTACAGCAAAGCCGTTTTTCTGGTACACGAAGGAGAAGACCGGGAAGCACCTGAAGCAGGAGAAATTTTTGTGCAAAAAGACTTGCTTCAGACATTGGAGAAAATGGTAGAAGCCGAACAAAATGCGCTGGCGGCTGGAAAGAGCCGCGAGGAAGCCATTATGGCAGCGCACGACCGCTTCTATACCGGAGATATCGCAGCAGAGTTTGTTCGCGGTAGTCAGGAGCATGGTGGGCTCATCACGATGGAAGACTTGGCCAACTGGCATCCTATAGAGGAGAAACCCTTACAAATAAATTATAAGGGGATTGATGTCTACAAATTGCAATCCTGGACACAAGGGCCAGCGATGCTGCAAGCATTGAATATTCTAAAACAGTTTGATCTTAAAGGGATGGGGTACAATTCTGCCCCTTATATACATACCGTATATCAAGCGATGAATCTAGCCTTTGCAGATCGCGATTTTTATTATGGAGATCCCGCATTCCAACCGAAAACGCCCATTGATGGTTTACTGAGCGACGATTACGGAACTGCAAGAGCCGCGAGTATAGATCCAGAGAAAAACGATCCATTGGTACAACCTGGAGATCCCTATCCTTATGAAAATCGTACAAATCCTTATACCAATTTATTAAAAGAACGCCTTAAACTAACGGATACAACAGCAGGTGAGCAGGGTGATTTCGTACCGAAACACGATGCCACCGCTTATCAAACAAACACGGATAGCTTATATATGGATCGTTTGCTTCGGGGCACTACCAGTATTGAGGCAGCAGATGCCGAAGGTTGGGTGGTTTCAATTACGCCTAGCGGCGGCTGGCTACCAGCGTTCATTGCCGGCCATACGGGCGTGGGCATGAGCCAGCGCTTGCAAAGTTTTGTACTCGATTCTCTGGTAAGTCCGTTTAACGTGGTAGAACCGGGTAAGCGTCCACGGGTAACACTAACACCAGCTATGGCGCTGAAAGAGGGTAAACCCTTCTTATCTTTTGCCGTGCAGGGTGGCGACACGCAGGATCAAAACTTATTACAATTCTTTTTGAATGTGGTCGAATTTGGTATGACGCCACAGCAAGCAGCAGAAGCGGCAAACATCAATAGCAACCAGCTATGGCTATCGTTGGGCGGCACGAAGCTAGACGATCGCAAACCAAGACCGGGTAGCCTACTTTTAGATAAACGTACTCCTGCCGATGTGGTGAAGCAATTGGAGTCTATGGGCTACTCCATTCAATTTGGTGAACGCAATAGCGGCCCAATCAATGCGATTTATTTTGATGAAAAACATGGCACACTTTGGGGCGGAAGTAGTAACCACGGAGAAGATTATGGCATTGCGTGGTAGAAAAACTATAAATTCAGTAGACTAAAATAAATTGTTTTTACGTACTTTTGGGACACTTTTTAGAGCGTGTACCCAGAATGATTGACGTTAAGCATATTTCCAAAACATATACAACCAGTAAAGGGAGACGAGTTCAAGCGTTGGATGATGTATCTTTCTCTGTGAAGAAGGGAGAAATTTTCGGTATCATCGGAAGTTCCGGAGCCGGAAAAAGCACGATCTTACGTTGCTTAAATCTCTTGGAAAGGCCAGATAAGGGCGAGATTTGGTTAGCAGACAAACAGCTTACCAGCTTAAGTGAGCGCCAACTGCAACAAGAAAGACGGCATATTGGAATGATTTTTCAGCATTTCAACTTACTTTCTTCCCGCACTGTTTTCGATAATATCGCTTTGCCCTTAGAGCTCAGCCAGACTTCCAGAAAAGACATTCAAACCCGTGTAACAGAGTTATTAGAATTGGTGGGACTTTCTGATAAAGCGCATGATTATCCTAGCAATCTTTCTGGTGGCCAAAAACAGCGCGTAGCTATTGCGCGTGCTTTAGCCAACAACCCTACCCTACTACTATGTGATGAAGCGACGAGTGCCCTGGATCCAGGTACCACGAAATCCATCCTCAATCTTTTACAGACGATTAATGCAAAACTGCAAATTACGATCGTACTGATCACGCATGAGATTCATGTCGTGAAAGCGATTTGCGATCGTGTGGCTGTGGTGAAGGACGGGAAGATCATAGAATTAGGCGACCGATCTCAGATTTTTGGTGCCCCTGAGCATGGGCATACGGCTGCATTCGTAGCTTCTGCCGTTCAGGCAGACTTACCCATCGCCTATCAGCCGCATATACATGTAGATAAAACGACGGATACAGACGATCTAATCGTACGAATACAGACTCGCGACAATACCGATTATTCTTTTTCGGCACTACAAAACAGATTCTCTTTAGCTGTTGCCATTATTGAAGCACGGATTGAAACCATCGGAGAACTGAAAATCAGTTCATCCGTACTGCGCCTTTCCGGGGATCAATTAGAAGAAGCCCTTTCATTTTGCGCAACACATTATTTTAACACCGAAATCATAGGCTATGTCTCCCGAAGTTATTAATCTATTAATTGCCGGAACGGGCGAAACCCTGGCCATGACATTTGTTTCCTGCTTTTTCGGCTTCTGCCTCGGACTTCCCGCCGGCATTTATCTTTTTGCTTCCCGCAAAGGCGGTATGCTGGAGAATCGCACAGCACACAACGTCACTTCTTTTGTGGTGAATGTTTCCCGATCCATTCCTTTCATCATCCTCATCGTCTGGATGATTCCATTTACCAGAAGCATCGTCGGCACATCTATCGGTTTGAAGGCCGCATTGGTACCCCTAAGTATTGGTGCTGCACCGTTTATCGCTCGACTAATCGAGAATAGTTTGATAGATTTGCCGGTCGGTTTAGTAGAAACCGCTCGCGCTATGGGTGCTACACAATTCCAAATCATTAAAAAAGTACTCCTGCCAGAAGCGTTACCCTCTATTATCAATCATGCGACGGTAACCTTGATCACATTGGTTGGCTATTCTGCTATGGGTGGTGCCGTTGGTGCAGGTGGATTAGGCCAAATTGGTTACCAATATGGTTACATTGGTTATGATGCACAAATCATGAATGCCGTGCTTGTCCTACTCATTATCATGGTCATCCTAATCCAATATAGTGGAGATTTTATCTCCAAAAAATTTGATCATCGTTAATTATTATTTCATCTTAATAAAAATCTTATGCGTTATATTATTGCTCCTCTACTTTACATTGCCTTATCCGCGCTTTTCGTCGCTTGTGGGAATAATGCCACCGATGAAAATACCATTCGTGTAGGCATCGTAGCGGGACCGGAAAAAGAAATTGCCGAAACGGCCAAGAAAGTGGCTAAGGAGCAATTCGGCTTAGAAGTAGAACTAGTTACTTTCAATGACTATGTGATGCCTAATGAAGCATTGAGCACAGGAGATATTGATGCCAATGCCTTTCAGCATGTTCCCTATTTAACGGAGCAGTCTAAACAACGTGGATATCAACTAGCTGTTATTGGTAATACTTTTGTATATCCTATTATCGCTTATTCTAAAAAAATTAAGTCTTTGGATGAACTGGTGGCAAATGCTACGGTAGCGATCCCGAACGACCCTACCAATGGTGGGCGTTCCTTGTTGATGCTCCAAGAACAGGGTTTAATAACACTGAAAGATAACACTGGAATTATGCCGAAAGTGATTGATATTACTTCCAACCCTAAAAACCTACGTATCTTAGAATTAGAAGCACCGCAACTTCCCAAAGTTTTGGATGATAAAGAAGTAACGATCGCGATTATCAATAACAATTTCGCAGCACAAGCAGGATTGGATCCAGATAAATTAGGACTTTTCAGAGAAAGCAAGGATTCACCTTACGTCAATGTCATCGTAACACGTGAAGACAATAAGGATCTAGACAAAGTGAAGAGGTTTTTACAGGCATACCAGTCTAATGCCGTGGAACAGAAAGCATTGGAGCTTTTTAAGGGACAGGCTATAAAAGGCTGGTAATCCCGGCTTATAGGTCAAACTTCTCGTTCAGGTATTTCCAGTAGCGCTTAGGCACATGCTGGAGATGTAGTTTTGTATTTTTTCTTTCGGTGATATTCGTACTTCGGAAGTAACGTCTCCATAGTTCATCGTACAAAGCTTCCTTGTCCTCACCACGCTCCATGATTTCGCGCTCGGATGGTAGATCACTTAAGTGAATTTCTACCACCTCCGATTGATTATAATAGGCGCCATAATCTCGTTTGATATCATAAATCACCCAGGATTGATCCGCATAGCGATCCCTAAAATGTGGAATGATGAGCGGCAGAATATTGAAATCAGGGTCTATTTTGGCAAAAAACAGCTCATCGCTCAACTTTCTGAATCGTACAAAAGCTTTGAATCGGTGTCGCTCACGCGACACCGATTTGTTTATTTGCTTGATGCGCAATACATCTTCATGCCCATAATTCTGTGACAAACCTACTCCATCTGGTGCGAGATAATTTCGTACCAAACGCAAGATAAGATCTTCCACCCCCTGCAATTCCGAAAGATAAGCGGCATACAATTCCTGAAAATCCTTCTTACCGACGCGATTTATAACACCCTTTTTCACCCGCTCAGCCTTTGCATGATCGGTATGCACCTCGTGTCGCGCACCAAAAAGATCCCCCTGATCCGCCTGTGCCATTTGCTGGATGGATGCAGCATCAAACTTATATTCATACACTTCGAATATGGCGGTCAATAATCCGACCCAGCTCCCATCATACGATAAAGTAGTTCGTTGCTGCATAGAAGTCCTTAAAATAAAGTCAGTTGTTGATTGAACACTTTTTTATACTTGGTATGTGAGGCAGCCAAGATATAATGCTTGATCATCTCGGCAGGACGATCCGACATCAAAGGCACAAAACCCTGGCAGGATATAAAATACCGCACTTTATTGGCAGATATACCAATTTTCTGAAGATGCTCCATTCGCAAAGCGCCAAACCGCCGTGCGGCCACGATTTTTTTTGCCGAAGTAACGCCGATTCCGGGCACACGTACAATAGATTCATAAGGTGCACGATTGATATCTACCGGAAACTGATCCAGATTGCGTAAAGCCCATCCCAATTTGGGATCAATATCAAGATCCAAATTGGGATGGCGTTCATTGACTATTTCATCCCGTTTAAAGCCATAAAATCGCAATAACCAATCGGATTGGTACAATCGGTTTTCGCGAATCACGGGAACGTCTGATCCTAACCCAGGCAAGCGCTTGTCGTTTGAAATGGGAATATAGCCCGAGTAATACACTCGTTTTAAATTGTACTCGGTATAATAATGATCGGCAGTCTTCATAATATGCATATCGGATTCGCCAGAAGCGCCAATAATCATCTGTGTACTCTGCCCTGCCGGAGCAAACTTTGGCGTAGAACGAAAGATCTTCTTCTCTTCTTTGGTACGGATGATCTGATTTTTCAGATAGTCCATAGGCACATCCATATCTTTCCTGTTTTTTTCAGGAGCCAACAGCTTCAATCCCGTTTCCGTGGGAATTTCCAGATTCACACTCAAACGGTCGGCATACAATCCGGCTTCATTGAGTAAATCGTCAGAGGCTCCTGGAATAGTTTTAAGGTGAATATACCCATTGAAATTATGCTCTTGCCGTAGTTTTTTGGCAATCAACACCAATCGTTCCATCGTATAATCGGCATTTTTAAAAATGCCGGAACTCAGGAAAAGCCCTTCTATGTAATTTCTCCTATAAAAGTTGATGGTCAGATCAACGACTTCCTGTACCGTAAAAGCTGCCCGCTTAATATCGTTGCTCCTTCGCGAAACACAATATGCACAATCGAAAATACAATGATTGGTTAGCAAAATCTTAAGTAAAGAGACACATCGACCATCCTCCGTATAAGTATGACAGATTCCTGCCCCCGTGTTTCCGAGGCCACCTTTCTTATTCTTTCGATCGCTTCCGCTGGAACTACAACTCACATCGTATTTCGCAGCATCTGCTAAAATTTCCAACTTCTCTTTAATCCGATCGTCTGCCATGGGTATAGTTTTACATAATAAGAGACCGACGTTAATCATATCAATCCCTTAAATCAAAAATACATAAAACTAATTATATTAGCATTAAAACTATAAAAAATAGTATTAACAATAGATATCATAAGAGCGACTCTATGGCTGAAAAATATTTAAATATATGCTTTGGTGCTTTTAAATCTTTGTGGCGTAATTGAGAAAGTGAATTTAAACGATTGAGCTAAGTTTATTTAGCCGTCACCGTAAATTGATTATTTCCTAATCGTTCACAACAGTCCGATAATTATTAATATAATCTTATTTATATTTTAATAATTTTTTAATTTATAAATAATTAAATATATTTAATTATTGGTGAAAACAAAGTGTTTACATAGTTATTATTTAATATTTATTTGAACACGGTCGACAAAATTTTTTGTTAAAACTAATCTCATCTATATTTTATAAGATTAATTCGTCCTTAGCGCAATTAAACGAAAATTATTATTATGTATTATTTAAAAACTATTAGAATAGCTTTAAGAGTTGTTCGCTTTTTCAACGAAAAAGCGTACCTACACATCCTCTTACGATTATTCAACAGGCCTCCCAAAAGGAAAACTTTAAAGATAAATTCTAGCTATGGTTTCGAAGTATTAGATTATAAAATCAACGATAATCTTGAATTCACTTTATATCAGAAAGGATACTCGGACATACTGATCATATTTGCACATGGATGGGGAAGCAAATTTCAGGATTTTAAGCATTTTTTTCAACCTATATTTAGAGAGGATATTAGCATAATAGGTTTTGACGCCCCTGCACACGGTAGTTCACCAGGCAAATTCACCAATATACTCAAATTTAAAGAAATAGTAAAACACTGCCTTCAAGAGATTCAAGGTCAAAAGGAGATTGTTGTAATTGGACATTCGATAGGTGCATCAGCCGCAGCTTTAGCGATTCTGGAAGTACCAAAAATAAAAATAAGTTGCTTTTTTCTTATTGCTGCCCCTTCTAATTTGACGAAGATCTTGGATAATTTTGCAGGAACAATGGGGTGTTCTAAGAAAGACAAAACAGCTTTGGAAGAAAAGATAAAAAAAACTTATAAAATTGATTTTAAAACAAATAGCCTAATAAATAATGATAGACCAACTAATGTTCAACAAATAATACTTATTCATGATAGAGCTGATGAAAAGATGGTCTACGATGAATCCATCGATTTAGCATACAGGTGGAAAATAAATGAAAATAAAGATATATGGACAATAGAAAACTCGGGACATCACAAAATACTAAAGAACAAATCGGTAATAGAAAATATAATTTCAAAAATTCTTCCACGTTAGACTGGTGGAAATTTTCCATAACCCCT
Organism: Sphingobacterium sp. lm-10; assembly: GCF_023554555.1. Taxonomy (NCBI): domain Bacteria; kingdom Pseudomonadati; phylum Bacteroidota; class Sphingobacteriia; order Sphingobacteriales; family Sphingobacteriaceae; genus Sphingobacterium; species Sphingobacterium sp. lm-10. Next base: position 259,787 of record NZ_JAMJWC010000001.1, on the reverse strand, counting down.
ATAAATGTGTCTTGCTTAGCACAATTTAAAATTATGTCCGCTAGCCACATACTACATGTCGACATCGTGTTGGTGCATACTTAGTAGTAATTATGCTTCTGAGCAAGAAAATGTCTAGTCTATTGGCAATATGAATTTATAAAACATTAGTTAACTCAACATCAATCCTTGTTGTGATATCTCACTATACTATATTTGATAAAACTATGAATCAGGACTCTAAACATCTTAAATGATTAATGTAATCACTTAAAACACATTTGAAAAGGAGTTTTCAACGATTTAATAGAAAAACTTGATTCAAATAAAACGTTGATTCGAAGGCATAAAAAAAGGTTTTCAAACGGGGAGAATGAAAACCTTTACTAACCAATTATAAACCTAAATTATGATGACACAAAGATAGTGTAAAAAGTACACTATCAAAATAATTTTGATGGAAAAATGATTTTCCGACAATAATTTGACAATTCGGATTTATCGACACAAAAGGTTTATTCATTTAATGGAAAAAGTGCTTGTTTTAAAATCGATGCTTTTTATTACGGATACGACCAGACCGCATTATTTCTTTCAAGAAAAAACAATTACCCAATAAATTATTTAGTATTATTGTAATGATTTAATTATGCGCAATTATAAACACATTAATCTCTAAATAGAGCATATATTTCTTTCATTTATAAGCGCAGTGCGAAACAACAGCTTGAGTAAAAAGGTTATACAATAAAAATGAAGTTGTTTTTAAGATGAAAACCGAAAATTTGGAAAATATCGCAGTAAAGAAGGTTGAAATTATCAGGATAAATGATAATAAAAGCTTGCATCTTGCAGACGAAGTTTCCGTCGAGGAACCATTAGAAATAAGGGTTTCATTTGGCCATGCAACCATACGCGAAAGTAAAAATATCTCCGTTACGATGCGTACACCGGGCAACGATCCAGAGCTTGCTATGGGATTTCTTTTTACCGAAGGAATTATTTCCAATTACCAGCAGATTGAAAGCGTAACTGGCATAGATGCAGCTTGTTCACGCAATCAGGAGAATGTCATAATAGTCAGACTTACTAACGGATTTATTCCTGAGCTAACGCATACCGATCGAAACTTTTATACGACTTCCAGTTGTGGGGTATGCGGAAAGGGATCTATACAATCCATACGAACAGTAAGCACATTCAAGGATCATGTTAAGGAGGAGATACGAATAGATACGGAAACATTATATCAATTACCGAACAGATTAAGATCGTTCCAAAATAACTTTAGCGCAACAGGGGGCATTCATGCTTCTGGACTTTTTAACCTTCGCGGAGATCTGTTGGCATTACGCGAAGATGTAGGAAGGCACAATGCTTTAGACAAGTTGATCGGATATGCCTTATCAGCCAATTTGTTGCCTCTAGACAGCAACATTTTGTTATTGAGCGGAAGGGCGAGTTTTGAACTAATACAAAAGGCTGCAATGGCCGGAATTGCTATTGTAGCGGCCATCGGTGCTCCTTCCAGTCTGGCAGTCGAGTTAGCAGAAGACTTCGATATGACGTTAATTGGTTTTTTAAAAGACAATAGATGTAATATTTACACCAAAAGTAGTCATCATCATCTCGATGTTGCCATGGTGTAAAGAGAAAGTAGGAAAGAGAAATTCATGTATCTGTGCTAAAAAACACAAAGTAAAATGAAGATAAGAATTAAAGACAATTCCGTAAGACTGCGCCTTACCCAGTCAGAAGTTACCGACTTGGGATCCAAAGGTAGGGTATCTGGCTTTACCGAATTTATCGACCAGCCTTTTGTTTATTCGATCGAAACGTCGGCGGTCACAACATTGTCAGCTACTTTTGTTGCCAATAAGATCATTCTTTTCATGCCAGCAACGATGGTTCATGAATTTGTCACAACAGATCGAGTGGGTTTTGAAGGGCAGGTAGGCTTAGTAAAGCTTTTAGTAGAAAAAGATTTCGCTTGTATCGACAACACCGTAGAAGATCAGAGTGACAACTTTCCAAACCCTAATGTAAAGTGTTGAGATATCCTAAATGACTATAATATTATGAAAGAGGATTTTGAAAATAAAGAGTATATAACTGAAAGCAACAATAAGCCGAATGCCGAAAACCCTTACCGTCTTTCCGACATGACGGTAGCGCCAATTAAAAATTCGGCAGCAGGCCCCATTGCCGTCATAGCTGCTTTTAGTGATTTAATAGAAGAGAAAACATTGGTTCGTGGTACTCGAGCGCTATTCAAGATGAACCAAACAGATGGTTTTGACTGTCCAAGCTGCGCTTGGCCCGATCCCGATGATGAACGCTCGGCACTGGGTGAGTACTGTGAAAATGGCGTGAAAGCACTAGCTGAGGAGGCAACGACGAAAAGAGTCACAGCAGCATTTTTTAAAGAGAACTCCTTATCTGAACTTGCCGAACTGGACGATTACCAGATCGGAAAAATGGGAAGGTTGGCAGAACCCATGTATCTTCCGAAGGACGGCACACATTATGTACCAATTAGCTGGGATAATGCTTTTAAAAAAATAGCCGCACATCTCAATGCACTTGAATCTCCGCATCAAGCCGCCTTTTACACCTCTGGAAGGACGAGCAATGAGGCATCATTCGTATACCAACTCTTCGCCAAAGAATTTGGAACTAATAATATGCCCGACTGTTCTAATATGTGCCACGAGACATCCGGAACGGCTTTACGACCTACCATCGGAATTGGAAAAGGAACGGTGACATTGGAAGATTTCTACGATACAGATCTCATCATAGATATCGGCCACAATCCTGGCACTAATGCGCCCAGAATGATGACTGCTCTGGCTAAAGGAAAGAAGAACGGCGCTAAGATCATTGCCATTAACCCTTTACCTGAAGCGGGCTTAATGGGATTTGAAGATCCACAAACTGTTAAGGGAATGATAGGAGGCGGCGTTAAACTTGCTGACCTCTATTTACCCGTAAAAATAAATGGTGACATGGCACTGCTAAAAGCCATTGAATTGTTATTGCTTGACTTTGAAAAGAAATCGCCAGGAGAAGTCTTCGACCAGCAGTTTATCGCGGATAAAACAACCGGGTATGATGCTTTTCTAAAGAGACTAGAAAGCTATAATTTGGATGAGCTGGCGAAAGAATCTGGGGTTTCGGCAGCAGATATCTACAACGCGGCACAAATGATTGCGTTCAAAAAACGCATTATCATCTGTTGGGGAATGGGACTTACACAGCAGCCGAATGGTGTAGATATGATTCGGGAAATTCTTAACATTCTGCTTCTGAAAGGAAGTATTGGTAAAGCTGGTGCTGGTGTATGCCCGGTGCGCGGGCATAGCAATGTACAGGGAAATAGAACCATGCTTATCGATGAAAAACCAACTGATGAACAATTGGATCGACTGGAAAACTTTTTTGGCTTTAAACCACCTCGTGAACACGGATATGATGTTGTAAGAGCGATTAAGGCTATTCATGAAGAAAAGGTAAAAGTTCTCTTTTGTATGGGTGGCAATTTCTTATCGGCGACACCAGATACAACCTACACCGCAAATGCGCTTCGAAAACTGGATCTGCTAGTGAGTGTTTCTACAAAATTGAACCGCGGACATCTTGTTCACGGAAAAGAAGCACTAATTCTACCAACCTATGGCCGCAGTGATAAAGATATTATTAAAGGAGAAATCCAGATTGTATCCACCGAAAACTCTATGGGTGTGGTACAGTCTTCAAAAGGTATGTTGGATGCCGTATCTGATCTGCTGATTAATGAGACACAGATTGTCTGCCGGATGGCAATAGAAACATTAGGTCGTCGATCCGTCGTCAATTGGCAACGATATCATGACAGCTACGATGCTGTAAGAGACGATATAGAAAAATGCATTCCGGGTTTTGAGGATTATAATACCAGAGTACGGCAGAAAGGTGGATTCTACCTTCCCAACGCGGCTAGAGACGGAAAATTTATCACTAAAGATTTTGGTGATCGAGCTCCATTTACTTTGACTGACATCCCGGATAACACGCTGCAAGAAGATGAATTCCTAATGGCCACCACCAGAACGCACGATCAGTTTAACACGACCATTTACGGGCTGGACGATCGTTACCGAGGCATAAAAAATGGTAGACGTGTTATTTTTATGAATCAAAAGGATATTGATCATCTCGGTCTAAAGGCCGGAGATAAAGTAGATCTATTTAATTACGACGACGGTATTGAAAGAGTTGCGCCTCTATTTGTTATTGTTTCTTATCCAATTCCTGAAAAGAATACAATCACCTATTTTCCCGAAACCAATGTATTGGTTTCGGTGAATAATGTAGTAAAGGAAAGTAATATGCCAGCTTCTAAATACGTGAAAATAAAGATTAAAAAACATCATCCAGAAATATATCAGGAGAAGGATCTACGTGCTTTAGCAACTAGCATTTAGATAAATGAATTGCATGAGGCTGTCTAAAAAGCAAGGCATAACATCTTGTATTTTAGATAGCCTTATTTTTAAAACACTAACCAATCGTATTTCTTAAAAAGAAATCCCACAAAAGCTATATCTTTCCCAATAAATAATTTTTAATTTTTATGTTATATAATTTATTATTTGAATTATATATTTATCTTTATTAAGATTACTTACCGATTAATATTTCAATAAACTATCAATTGCTAACTCCACCTAGAAGATGATAAAAAAAATAAAAAACCGTTGGCTAATTGCTGCTTCAGCAGTAGGCATTCATATCTCGATTGGATCTGTGTATGCCTATTCTGTGATAACAAATCCTGTAAGAGGTATTTTTGGAGTGGACGAAAGTACCGTCAACTGGTCTTTCAAACTCGCTATATTATTTTTAGGATTGTCGGCGGCACTTTTAGGAAAATGGGTAGAGAAAGTCGGACCAAAGCGAAGTGGGATCGCAACTGGTTTATTCTTTGGAATTGGGATTTTAGGATCTGGATTAGCCGTACACATTGGTTCAATATCTATGTTTCTGATCTGCTATGGTGTTATCGGAGGTATTGGCTTGGGCATAGGCTACATCACGCCAGTAAGTACACTGGTCAAATGGTTTCCTGATAGACGTGGACTGGCAACGGGTATGGCTATTATGGGCTTTGGATTTTCTGCGTTGATTTTTGGTCCTGTCATGCAGTTTCTGTTTGAAAAAGTAGGCATAGCCAACGCATTTTTCATTTTAGGTGTTGTGTATATGATTTTGATCTTCGCATCAGCCCTCTACATCGAAAAACCACCAAAAGATTATCTTCCGAAAGGTTTTCAATCGGGTGAAGGAAAAAATATCAAAGCAGATATTTCTAATATTGATGCCAATGCCTCATTAAAAACATCTCGCTTTTATTATATCTGGATCATGATGTTTATCAACATTACTTGTGGTATAGCCGTCATTGCTGCAGCAAGCCCGATGATGCAGGAAAAATTACAGTACACGCCCATGCAGGCCGCTACCATCGTTGGGCTAATTGGAGTATTCAATGGTTTGGGCAGATTATTTTGGTCCTCTTTATCAGATTACATTGGGCGGGCGAATGTGTACATTCTCTTCTTCTCATTCCAAGTCTTAGGATTTTACTTTCTTCCCCAGATCTCATTAGAAATTTTATTTTTAATTGTTCTCTTTACAATAGTTACCATGTATGGTGGAGGATTTGCAGTTCTGCCTGCATTTTTAGGAGATCTCTTCGGCACCAAACAGCTCGGAGCTATTCATGGAATGATTCTAGTTGCTTGGGCATTAGCAGGTATTGTTGGCCCTACGATTTACGATTATGTTAAAGAGTCGACCGGTTCATTGACACAGACATTGACCCTATTTTCTGGATTATTCTTGATCGCATTATTGGTTTCCATTCTGATGAAATTTGCTATCGCAAAATTGAAAAAAGAACAAGACAAGCAAGCGGCCTAAGAAAATGCTTTTTATGTATGAATTTCCGGTGTCGGGTCGCGAGGAAAGCTTTATGTGCTCTTTGCTGTCATGTATCACTTTTAGAAGATAGGATCAGTTTTACTTTGGCTGCATCTTCCGGTGTGTTTACATTCATTAATGCTTTGGGAGATAAAGGTGTCAAAATATGAACATCATTGTTCAACAATACTTTTCGAGGGCTGGTTCTTCCCATACCTAAAAATTGCAGTAGTACCGGATAGCTTTTAGGTTCCCAAATGGTAATAAGTGGTTCTGGAAGTCCGTCCAATGGGTTTTCAAAGGCAGTAGCTAATTTTGAGTCATCTCTGTGATCAATCAGAAATTGTAGCGTTTCTCTATTCAACAAAGGCAGATCACAGGCCACTACTAGCCACGCCGCTTCTCGATCCGACCGCAATGCGGTTAAGATGCCACCGAACGGTCCCATCTCCAGAAAGGTATCGGTCAAAGCATGATATTTGGTATCGAAATGCTCCAACTGCTCCTGTCGGCAAGAAATATAGACCACTTCACACAGCGTGCTCAAAATATCTGCTATAAAATAACGCTGTTCCTTTCCGTACCAGTCCATCTGATCCTTTGCGTCCCCCATCCTTTGACTTTTTCCGCCCGCGAGAACCAACCCTTTTATAATGGGTATATTATGCTGTTTTGATGTCATTACCTACCATCTGGCTTTATAATAGCAATATTACTAAAAGAAATATTCATAAATATAACCATTGATTAATGGATTAACATTTCACGCGTTACCCTAATCTTAATTATATTTATAGTTCAATCACCAAAAGATTACTAAAAAATAAGAAATCTTCCCTTTATGAATGAGCACTACCATACAGAACAAGTTTTTGATTTAGATAAATCCATTGCTTCGGATCTGGCAGATCTTACTTTAGATGTGGTGCACAATGGCGCGTCCATTGGCTTCATGGATAATTCCACAAGTAATGATCTCGTCGCGTTTTGGACTGCAGTATTAGAAAAAGTCGCGCGACAAAAAGTCTTGTTATTAATATCGAGAGAGATGAAAACCAATAAAATTGTGGGAACTGTGCAACTAAATATTGACTTGCCTCCAAACCAACCGCACAGAGCTGACCTAGCAAAAATGCAAGTCCATTCCAGGCATAGAAGAAAAGGAATTGCGGAAGAACTTTTAAAAATGGCCGAAATAATCGCGTTGCAGCATCGTAAACATCTATTGGTGTTAGATACGGTTACAGATAGTGCCGCTCAGCAATTGTACCTAAAATGTGGATGGATCACGGTTGGTAATATTCCCGAATACGCTTTGTTTCCAACTGGCGAATTATGCAGCACCACATTTATGTACCGGAAACTTGGCTAATGGCATTCCTTTTCCAACTAAAATATTAATAGCTTTGTATAAATTGAAGTTATGTTTACAGGGATTATCGAATGCTTAGGCACCATCTTGAAAATTGAAAAGGAAGATCAAAATGTCCATTTTACGGTACGATCTGACATCAGTCATGATCTTAAAATTGATCAAAGCTTATCCCATAACGGAGTATGCCTTACGGTCGTAGCGCAAGATCAGCATACGCATCGGGTCACTGCCATACAAGAAACGTTAGTAAAATCCAGCTTAGGACAATTAAAGGAAAATGACATCGTGAATCTGGAACGTTGTACCATTGCTGGCGGCCGCCTAGATGGACACATTGTGCAAGGTCATGTGGATCAGACGGCTACTTGCGTTAGCATAGAAGATCAAGGTGGTAGCACGCTACTCACCTTTGAATACGATACCAGCTTAAATAATATCACTGTAGAAAAAGGTTCGATTACGGTCGATGGTATTAGCCTTACTGTCGTAAACTCTCGCACGAATCGCTTTTCAGTCGCCATTATCCCTTACACCAAAGAGCATACAAATTTTGCACAAATTGCCGTTGGTACTGTCGTAAATATAGAATTCGACATCATTGGCAAGTATGTAAGCAAGTTACTTTCTTTACGCGATTAGGAGCGGTGGATTAATAGCGAAAACCGAGTACATCCATTCGCCGCTTGGATCGAAAACGTTCGGGCACCGCTCGCCAAATTTCCTGCTGTAACGCCTCGATGGCTTGCTGCTTACTGAAGTTTTTGGTCATCACGATGCTGATCTCTCGAACAGGTTCTGGTGATTTAAAATAACGAACATGTTGCAACTCATCCTCCCCATAATCCAGGATAGTTAATTCTGGTAGAATGGTTATTCCGCCATTGATATCCACCATGCGTTTCAGCGTTTCTACACTTCCGGTGTTGTAGTCAAAGGTGGCGCTGGCCGATTGAGACTGCCTGTATTTACAAATGTTAAGTACCTGCCCGCGCATACAATGTCCTTCATTGAGCAGCCAAAGATTATCATCTGCTATCTCGTTGGTCTGTAGCAATTTCTTGCCATACAATTTGCTTCCTGGAGATACGTAAGCTACAAAAGTTTCATAATAGAGTGGCAACTCGGCAATGGCTGAATCTTGGAGTGGTGTGGATAAAATACCGCAATCTAATGTACCTGTCTTGAGCTCTTGCACAATTTTCTCTGTCGTATATTCCCATATCTGGATTTTTAGTTGTGGATATTGTTTTGCAAAAGATGCAATCACAGGAGGCAATAAGTAGGGTGCTACCGTGGGAATAACACCTATTCGAAATTCTCCTGCAAGCTGGCCAGATGCTTCCTGCAAAATATCACGTATCTTTTTACTTTCAATCAGTACCACACGTGCTTGACTAATAATCCGCTCTCCTACTTCTGTCGGCACGACGGGTTGCCTACTCCGATCAAATATCTTGGCACCCAGGTTTTCCTCCAATTTTTGTATCTGCATACTCAGGGTTGGTTGCGTTACAAAACACTTTTCTGCTGCAGCTACAAAGCTCCGATACGTATCAACAGCTATAATATATTCTAATTGAACTAAGGTCATACTATAAATTAAAACTATACTAAGTTACAAAATTTCGAGATGAGTCTATTTCCTTTTAACTAAAATATTTGTTGGGCGAAGATAACTTCCTACTATAGAAAGATTTCGTAATTTTGAGATCCAACACATTGAGAATAATTTTATGATTTTACACAAAGTAATCGTTACTGCACTGCTTTTGGGTGCAAGTGCTTTTCAATTTGCCGCAACGGTTCCAGATGAAGGCATGTTTCCACTGAGCGATCTTAACCGGGCAGGCCTTAAGAAAGCAGGACTGAAAATTTCAGAAAAAGATATTTATAACCCGGGGAGCATTGGTCTAGTAGATGCGTTGGTTCGTGTCGGCGGTTGTTCCGGCTCCTTCGTATCGGGTCAAGGGCTGATCATCACCAATCATCATTGCGCATTCAGTGCAGTACAGCTAGCCAGCACACCGCAACACAACTATTTAGAAAATGGCTTTGTAGCCCATCAACAGGAGCAGGAAATTGAAGCCAAAGGATTAACCATTCGGATCACAGATTCTTATGAAGATGTTTCCAAAGAGGTTTTGGACGGAGTAAAGGCGATCAGCGATCCATTGCAACGCATCGAGGCCATCAATCAAAAACGACAAGAACTCGCGCGCAAAGCGGAGCAGGCAGACCCGACCATCAAAGCCGAAGTTTCAGAGATGTTTATCGGAAAGAGCTATGTATTGTTTAAGTATAAAACCATCGAAGATGTACGTTTAGTGTACGTGCCGAAACAAAATATTGGAGAATTTGGCTTTGAGACAGATAACTGGGTATGGCCTCGACATACCGGCGATTATTCTTTCCTACGTGCCTACGTAGCGAAGGATGGTTCCTCAGCAGCTTACTCCAAAGACAATGTTCCTTACGGACCTAAAAAACACTTAAAGGTGAATCCCAAAGGCGTGGAAGAAAATGATTTTGTATTCATCTTAGGTTACCCTGGGCGCACATTCCGTCATCGCCCCGCCCAGTATATAGACTATCAAGAAAAGTTCCTATTGCCATATACATCGGAACTTTATGATTTCGAGAATCAACGGATGGAAGATGCTGGAAAAACCGACAAAGCAGTAGAACTTGCTTTGGCCACACGTATCAAGCGCAACGCCAATGTGCTTAAAAACTACCGCGGAAAGTTAAAAGGCCTGCGAAATATCGATCTAGTACAAACAAAGAGGGACGAAGATGCTGCCTTGGCAAAATTTATAGATAGTCGGCCTGACTTAAAATCTGCCTATGGCAACCTGATGACCGATATCGAAAAACATTATGATAGGGTGTTCGAAGATGCGCCAAAAGAGTTGTGGATGAACAATATATATCACGGTGTCAAAACGTTTAATATCGCCAGCTACTTCCAATCTTTTCAAGATGCTATAGCTCAGCAAGCGTCTCCAAAGGCACAACAAGCCCTATTCGATCAAAACATCAACAAATTTAACAAAGGCATTCATGAGCTTTTCGAAGCTTACCATCTGGGGGTAGATCAGCAAATTGCCCGTCACCTCTTCGCGGAAGGCGCAAAAATGCAGGGTGCCAATGCATTAAAATTCTTGCGAGACAATGTTCATGCGCAAAGTGATACAACCGGCGCATGGATTGCTCAATTATTGGCAACCACCAGGCTGAATAATGAAGAAGCTTTTCGTAAAATCACATCTTCACCGGCAAGCATTCTGGCTTACAAGGACGAATTGTTGGATTTGCACCGTGCTGTAGCAGCAGAATACGCTACGTTTAGCTCCGAACAAAAACGTCGAGAAGGTATGTTAAACAAACTAATGGGCGATTACGTAGCGGTTCGAGAACAATTTATGGACAAAAATTTTGTACCTGATGCCAACTCCACACTGCGACTTACTTTTGGAAACATTAAAGGATATAGTCCGGCAGATGCGACTTATATGCAACCATTTACCAGTGTAAAAGGGTTGCTTGAAAAAGGTAACTCAGGACTTCCAGAGTTTGGCTATCCGCACAAGATTAAAGAAGCTTGGTTGGCAAAGGACTTTGGCAGCTACATGAAAAAGGACATGAATGATGTACCCGTCAACATTCTTTATAATATGGATACTACGGGGGGCAACTCTGGCTCACCAATTATGAATGCCAACGGAGAATTGATTGGCGTAAACTTTGATCGCGCTTACGATGCGACTATCAATGATTTTGCCTGGAATGAAAGCTACAGCCGATCTATCGGTGTGGATATCCGTTTTGTATTATGGGTGGCCGACAAAATCGACAACGCCCAATTCATCCTAAAAGAAATGGGCGTACACTAGAAGAGATCAATCCTGTATTTATAAAAAGGGTAGAAAGCACGTGCTTTCTACCCTTTTTATATGTTGTTTATAGTGGCTTAAGATCCTTTTTGCTCTTCGTGCCGCGCACGCACTTCCAATTCTAGAATAATATCCCTTTTCTTACCTTCAATTACTGAGATATCTCCCGCTACGAAAACTCCTTTTGAACCAGTCTTGACATTTTGAATACCATAAACGTGCGATTCATCTCCCGGGTCGGTTGCCCCTTCATATCGGTAGATATGATCAATTTTATAATCATTCGCACTAGTATGCAACTCATCAAATTCAATATTGTAATCTACCTCGTATCCCGCTTGCTTCAACATCTCTATTGCGACGGAAGCCGATTCATAGTTATAGCTAGTTTTCATAAGTCCTGTTTTTATACTGTTCAGTGGTACAACAACCGAAATAAAAATGTGTTTTCAGGCCAGCATTTTTTAACTTGCCACCTAAAATAGTAAACAATTTGTATATGGCTTATCCTATTCCTCCAGCAGTGCCCACTCCTTCCGCTGCTTTTGATCGGCTACTCACAGTCTTAAATACACTTCGCACAGCATGCCCCTGGGACAGAAAGCAAACCATGGAAAGCCTTCGCTTACTTACCATCGAGGAAATGTACGAGCTGGGCGACGCTATACTGGAGACCGACTTGCCAGAAATAAAAAAGGAATTGGGCGATGTAATGATGCATTTGGTATTTTATGCCCGAATCGCAGAAGAGCAACAAGCGTTTGATATTGTGGACGTACTCAACGGCGTATGCGATAAACTGATCTCCCGGCATCCTCATATTTATAGCGATGTGCAGGTAAACAACGAAGAAGATGTCAAGCAGAATTGGGAAAAATTGAAACTGAAAGAGGGAAATAAATCGGTGCTTTCTGGAGTACCTAAAGGGCTTCCGGCTTTGGTAAAAGCATATCGTATACAAGATAAAGTACGTGGTGTAGGCTTCGATTGGCAAGATCCATCTGAGGTATGGAAGAAAGTAGAAGAAGAGATAGCCGAGTTCAAAGATGAATTTGATTTGAGTACGCACACGGCCGTTGATACCGACCGGGCCGAAGCAGAGTTCGGAGATGTGCTTTTCTCCTTGATCAACTATGCTCGGCATTTGGGCATCAATCCAGAAAACGCGCTGGAGCGAACCAATAAAAAATTTATCAAGCGTTTCACACACGTGGAACAACGTACGCAAGAATCCGGTCGCCAATTGCAGGATATGAGCCTAGAGGAAATGGACGTATATTGGAATGAAGCAAAGAAAATGTAAAAATAAATACTGATGCACAAGATTTGGAAGTTTTTTGCCGCCTTCATTGGCTTTGTGGTGCTAGCCATCGCTGGAATGTATGTATTCGGATTGGGGTATATTATGAAGGGCATGTATGTCACCTACCTGCACGGCCATAAGACTGCCTACCTTTCGGACTACCAATACTTTGATAATCACCTCGTGCAGCATGAAGCGGGGCGGCCTTGGCCAGCTGCTCAACCACAAAACCGCATCCAATTACCCGATTCCCTGCGTCAATTCCATGAAGACATCCAGTCCGTCGCTTACTTGATTATCCAACGTGATAGCATCGTATTGGAAACATACTTCGATGGCTACGAGGCCGACTCCAAATCCAACTCTTTCTCCATGGCCAAAAGTATTGTTGCCGCTATCTTAGGAAAAGTTATCACGGAAGGAAAAATCAAAAGTCTGGATCAAAAAGTACTCGACTTTGTACCGGAGATCAAGGGAGAATATGCTTCCGAACTTACGTTGAGAGACCTCGTAAGCATGAGCTCTGGCATGAAATGGGAAGAAGATTATTACAGCCCGTTTTCGGTGACCACCAAATTGTATTTTGACCAGAATATTCTGAAAGTAATCACTGAGCTACCCATCTATAAGAAGCCTGGAGAAGAATTCATCTATCAAAGCGGCGACACACAGTTACTAGGCATTGCCATACAGCGCGCGACAGGACAGAGCTTAAGCGAATTGTTATCTACTTATTTCTGGAAACCAATGCAAGCCGAGCACGATGCCTTGTGGCAAGTAGATAGTGAAGCCAATGGTATCGAGAAAGCATATTGCTGTATCGCCAGCAATGCATTAGATTTTGCGCGCTTTGGAAAATTGTATCGGGATCATGGGCGATGGAATGGGCAACAACTCTTAGATAGCGCCTATGTACACGCGTCTTTACAGCCACGATTCGAAAACTCACCAGAATATGGGTACGGCTGGTGGATGGGAAGTTTCGATCAGAAACCTTACTTCTATATGAATGGGCATCTGGGTCAATACGTGATCACGATTCCTGAGGACGATCTTATTATCGTACGATTAGGACACCAAACTGATAAGTTGAGCGCTTCTAACCCCGCCTCCAATTTTTACCAATTCATAGCGCATGCTTATCAGCTGATCGATAAATAAGGAAGCTTGCCCCGAGAACCGGAACAAGCTTATAATAGAGGATGGAATATAGAAACAATTAAAAAATTACAGCTTTTCGCCGTGCTGCGAGAAATCGAGACCAACCTCTTCTTCCTCATCCGTTACGCGAAGTGGCGTAATCAGGTCGGTAAGCTTCAATAAAACAAATGCCATAATCAAGGTAAAAACTGTTGCACCTAGCAAACCGATCACGTGTGCAATAAACAATCCGGTTTCACCAAAGAAAAGTCCATTTGTTTCTACTGCTTCGTTGATCGCGCTATGCGCAAATACGCCAGTAAGCAACATCCCCACCATACCACCTACACCGTGACTTGGAAAAACATCCAATGTATCATCCAATTTGGACTTCGTTCTCCACTCAATACATAGACGACTGATGATTGCGGCTACTGCACCGATAATTAAGGAATGTGGAATTGTGACGAAACCAGCCGCCGGTGTAATGGCAACCAAGCCAACCACAACACCGATACAGACGCCTGTGGCCGAAGGCTTGATACCTTTTGCTGCGTCGAAAAATAGATAGGTGAGTGCGGCTGCACCAGAAGCTGTTGATGTAGTAGCTAATGCTGTTGCTGCTAAAGCCGAAGCACCAAAGGCAGAACCACCATTAAAACCTATCCAACCAAACCAAAGTAGTCCAGTTCCCATCAACACATAGGTAATACGAGCTGGTACATGCGGGTGTGTATTAAAATCTTTACCGTGTTTCAAATAGATCGCCGATGCTAATGCGGTTAAACCAGCGGACATGTGTACTACGGTACCACCTGCGAAATCCAGCACACCCATGTTAAACAAGATGCCATCAGGGTGCCAAGTGGAGTGCGCTAATGGTGCGTAGATAAAAACAAAGAAAAGACAGACAAAAAGTACGTAAGAAGTGAATTTAATACGCTCAGCAAAAGCACCTGTTATCAATGCAGGAGTAATAATCGCGAATTTTAACTGATACATGGCAAATAACACAAAGGGAATCGTCGGAGCACCTCCCCAAGGTTCTCCGTCGACCACGCCTTCAAACATAAAATAGGTCATCGGATTACCGATGAAACCTCCTACTGATTCGCCAAAGACTAGGGAGAAGCCAAAGACCACCCACAAGACAGCAACAATAGCCATACAGATAAAGCTTTGTAACATGGTAGAGATCACATTCTTCTTTTTGACCATACCACCATAGAAGTAAGCTAATCCTGGCGTCATAATCAACACCAAAGCCGCAGCTGTCAACATCCAGGCTACATCTGCCCCGTTATATTCATATGTTTTCGTAATATCTGGAATTCCAGGATTGAAAAAAGCTAAAACAACAACAATACCCATCAATAATATAGGTATGAAAGATTTTTTTCCAGATAAACTCATGTTTTTTTATTGAAATATTAAATAATAACTCAAAAAAACAATAAAAAAACAATATTTCAAATATTTTATTATAAATATTTTATATAAAAACCGTTTTTAATAAAATAAATCAGTTTTACAGTAAAAATCAATTCTTAAAACACAAAAAAAGAGCTCTCATAAGATGAGAGCTCCAACAATAATCATAAAATACAAAAACTACATTACCTCAATGCTTCTTTTAGTGACGATAGCGTCTTCTTTCTTACCTATTTTTACAAATAATACACCGTCAACATAATTGGCGTCGATGTTATTGTAGTTTACTACATCGGGAAGCGTGAAAGACCGACTAAATGAATTATAGTTAAACTCGCGTTTACTATACGTCTTATCTGACTTCTCCCCTGTAGTTTGCTTTTCAGCGCTAATGGTAATCAAGTTTTTATCCACATTAATCGCAAAATCCTCTTTTTTTAAGCCCGGTGCTGCTAATTCTAACTGAAAAGCAGAATCGCTCTCTACAATATTCACTGCTGGCACACGGGTTACCAAACGATCGCCGATAAAAGAATCTGTAAACAAGCTATCAAATACATTATTTACAAAAGGGTTCACCGCATCGGTGTTTACATTACGCGCTGGAAATTTTACTAAAGCCATGTTATATCCTCCAATTTTTAAATGTTTTAATTATATATGGAACGATTTACAATTCTCATACCACCCCTAAAAGCAGTTAAAAACAATGACTTTCTGTCATTTTACAGATAATTTTAATGACAAAAAGTCATTTTGCATCTAAAGAACACGAATCCAATTTCCCATCAGCCTGTCAGCGAACAACCTACTAACCAACGGAGCGCACGCAACGAATTCCCCTACCATGATCCACATTATTGTTTTCGGTAGTCAACGAATTACCACTACTACCACGTATCCGCATGTAAGTTCCTCTCGTACGGTTAGTATTACCGTCAATTGTCCAATAATATCCATAATTGTCCCTAGATGTAGAACAGCCCGTACTACGTGTGATCCTTCCTATATCTTGAAAATACACCCGAATACCTTCTCGCTCAAAATACATGAGATGATCCCCTCCCGACCGTCCGTTAGCACCATTATTACCACGTAACTGATCCATTGCAGCCTCGGTGGGCGTCTGCCAACGACCATGAGGATACACCTCTTCGCACGGGTCACCTGCAGGGTTTTGAAGCGCGTCCGTTTCGCTACGAGGCAATTTGGTCTCAAACTTCCAGTAAAAGTTACATCCATAATCAGGCTCAACGGACAATGTCCGCACTTCATCTTCGAACTTGTAATGATTCTGAGGATCCGCTGCATCATAATATAGATTTCCGGTCGCCCAGACAAAATTTCCCATTCTATTTCCACCTTGCATAATACGGGTAGTAGCACGCAGTACCCCTGTTGGCGGTGGACTTCCGCGAAAAACGAAATGCGCATTTCTGGCCGTAGCGTTGGTGATAAGGTCTCGAACAGCAGCACCTCTGGAAGTGCTTAATGCATTAAAACGAACCGTCACATCTGGCTCCGATACTGTTGTATATAGTTGATTTGTGGATATTCTCCTAACGCGTGACGATTCAAAATCGGTAAAATTAATCACATCATTCACATCACGTACTGAGCGAGCGGGCCCACTACTGACTACTCCCTGGCGAAATATAAAATCAGAAGTTGTAATACGTTGATTAACGAAACGCGCCTCCAAACGATCTATACGATCAGCGAAAATACCACGCACATCTACCATCACTTCAAGCTTACGTATCTTATGTTGAAACAATAATTCAATACGTGCTGTCTGTGCATTATTGATAAATTCTCCCGAGGCAAATAGAAACGGTGCATTATCTCGCGTAGGTGCAGTAGGTTCGCTCGTATTAGATGGAAGAGGAATTGCCGAAGCAAGGTTATAAGAGTAGGCATACCACCTGTAGCGTGCATTCAACAAAAGATCAACAGAATAAGCAGAACCAGAAACAGCAACCTCATGCGATTCGCGGTAGATTTCACGGCCGCCACTAATTTCGTAAAAAAGTATGCGATAACGAATTCCGTCCGCCATTGGTCTACGTACCGCCGCGCGCGCTGGAGCAACACCCCCGACACGCTGCGGCATTTGAGAAAACTCATAATCGGACGATGACGAACGCTCCGAAACTACATCGGATCCCAACTGCCAACTAAAATCCTCAAAATCTTCTTCAAGAGGTGAAGACACCTCCTCGTAACCTCGATTAGTTGCTGCCCTAGAGTCTGTAGCATCAAGATTGATATGCTCCTCATCCTCCATTCCAGCAACTACGAAATGTACCTCATTAGAACCACCTC
The DNA here is from genome assembly GCF_023554555.1 of Sphingobacterium sp. lm-10. Lineage (NCBI taxonomy): Bacteria > Pseudomonadati > Bacteroidota > Sphingobacteriia > Sphingobacteriales > Sphingobacteriaceae > Sphingobacterium > Sphingobacterium sp. lm-10. The sequence goes on along the minus strand of NZ_JAMJWC010000001.1, from coordinate 242,377 downwards.
TAGCTTGCATATCTTCCTCCCGACTACAACCCGCAAAAATCATCCACACGGAAAAGAAAAACAACATCAAAGCATTCTGCCTCATTTTCATATATTAAATAGTTAAAATATCTAGTCAAAAATTTACAAACGCAGCATATTTCATTACTAAAACACGAACCCCGCGAATTACAGTATATTAAAACTCGAAGTCATAAAATTGTTCTTCTGGATCATCCTCCATAATCTCGGGTCTCGCACCATTATTACCTCCGCCGATCTGAACATTCGACCCTGCTGCCATAGAGCATTCCATCTGGACAAAAGACAGCTGGATATCTGGAGATACATATTTTCTTCTAGAATTGTTATTCTTCATATTTTTATTAATCTAAATGACTTAAACAAACAATCACACACTTAATTATCAAAATAAATTCAACTTATTTACAATTTTGTGGGTACAAACATAGATACTATAAAATCAATATCTAATAAGTTTATATACTAGATTTTCAATTGTAGATTATAGTCTACAATCGAAATAACTAAAAAATGTTTTAAAATTATTAATTGTTAGTTTGACATAAATATATTTTTTAAAATTCACTTTTAACAGAATATTATTCTTAATATATAGCCATATATAGAATATATGTGTTTTAAAAATTAATACACAAGGGATATTTTATTTCTTTAAATGTTAATTCGAAACATGAAAATTAACGTATTACGACATAAAATACCAAACAATAATTAAATGAAAAACGTGTAATAAGGCGCGCTTTTACATCAGGTATTCTTGTCGTATTTTACGACGGTAAGTGGTAAGCAGATGGGGAAATCAGACTAGTGTCTGTTGGAATTTTTTTTAAAAATTTGAGATTAGCGTTGGTAAACTAACCTTACTTCCGATTGTGAAATATCTCCTCCGAATGGTGGATTTTGCTTTCGGATACGAACAGATATATACTGCAAAGAAGCATATCGTTCTAGCAAACGATTCAAAATATCTTCGGCAGCAGACTCGAGCAGCTCACGCTTTGGCGCCATCACTTCCGACATTACTTGATACAGCTCTTCGTAGTTAATTGTATTTTCTAGGCGCTCTGCATTTGGGTTTACAAAGGGAAATGATACAGACACATCCACATAGAATTCATTCCCCAATAACTGTTCTTCAGGATAAAACCCTATGGGAGAAAAAAAACGTGCGTCTTTGATTGCTACTTCTTGCGTAATGGTTGCCATGAATCAGTAGATATGTGTATCTAAAGATACTAATAAACATAGAAATCCCTAATTCATGGCCACCATTCCAAATCTTACTTCAGCAAATTGACTTCATAGAGGTCTTTACGGCGATCCTTTAAAATCTTTACCGTTCCGTATTCATGTAAGTCGCGCAAAGCATATAGATCGACATCAGCAATGAGTACCATCTCCGTATTTGGTGTAGCCTCTGCTTTTATCGCATTATTGGGAAAGGCAAAATCAGATGGTGTAAATACGGCAGATTGAGAATACTGAATATCCATATTATTTACGCGAGGCAAGTTACCTACAGAACCCGCAATAGCGACATAACATTCGTTCTCGATAGCACGTGCCTGTGCACAAGCGCGTACGCGCATATAACCATTTTGCGTATCCGTCATGAAGGGCACAAATAGAATTTGCAGGCCTTGATCAGCCAAAATACGCCCCAACTCTGGAAATTCTACGTCGTAACAGATCAATAACCCCACCTTACCGCAATCCGTATCAAAAACTTTCACTTCGTTACCGCCTACCATACCATAGTATTTGGATTCATTCGGCGTGATGTGTATCTTTTTATAGGTATCCAACTGCCCATTACGATGACAAAGGAACGTTGCATTATAAAGCTTCCCGCGCTCCATCATCGGCATAGATCCAGCGATGATATTCACATTATACGACACTGCAAATTCCTGAATCTTTGCGACAGTCTCTTTGGTGAGCTCCGCCAGTTTTTCCATTGCCATGCGCTCCGGCATATCGTTGTACGGACTCATCAATGGTGTATTGAAAAATTCTGGAAATAACGCAAAATCCGAACCGTAGTCACTTACCGCATCCACAAAAAACTCGACCTGATCATAAAATTCATTCACATCTTTGAAAAGGCGCATCTGCCACTGCACCAAACCTAAGCGAATAGTCTGCTTGGAAGCGGAGTTAGATTTCGCATCGGGTTCGTAATAGATATTATTCCACTCCAACAATGTGGCAAATTGCATCGATTCTGCATCTTCCGGCAGATAATGTTTAAGAATTTTCTTAACGTGAAAATCATTAGAAAGCTGAAACGTTAGGGTCGGATCGTAGATCTCCTTACGTTTTACACGTTCAATATACATGCGCGGACTCATGGTAGCAGCATAGGTGTGGTAATTAGGAATACGACCTCCAGCCACAATGCTTTTCAGATTCATTTGCTCACACAATTCTTTCCGAGCATCATATAACCTGCGCCCAAGACGCAGTGAACGGTATTCAGAATGTACAAAAACTTCAATCCCGTATAACGTATCTCCTTCTCCATCGTGTTTCGAAAATTTACCATCATCTATGATCTCATAATATTTTTCATATACGTTGGTTTTTTTCGTATTGATGATGATGGACAGTGCACAAGCTACGACCTTTTTGTCTACTTCCACACAGATCTGTCCTTCAGGAAACATATCGATTAGGTCATTAATATGGGCGCGGGTCCACACGTCTCCAGCATGGCCATCATAAGCTTCAATCATAGACTCGCTAAGGTCTTTATAGTCCTTCCTCGTCAGGGTTCTTAAATTAATATCCATTATGTAATCTGTATTGCAATGTAGTAACAGGGCATATTATAGATTGTTTGCCACTGGCCAGGCGTAAACAATTAGAAAATGAATAGGCCCTGTGATGGGCCTATTCATAAGTTTATGACAAGATCAGGCTTGTCCTGTAGGCCCACCAAAATTCAAAGGAATGGGTACATCGCGGGAATCGATCTTGCCATTTTGCGCTTCAAAACGGTTGACATTATCTTGCAACGCAGACAACAGTCGCTTCGCATGCTCAGGCGTTAATATGATCCTAGACTTCACCTTCGCTTTAGGCATCCCAGGCATAATACGCACGAAATCTACGACAAATTCAGTATTCGAATGCGTGATAATAGCCAGATTTGAGTAGATGCCTTCCGATACTTCTTCCGTAAGTTCAATATTGATTTCCTGTCCGTCTGGATTAGGATTATTTTGATTATTACTCATAGTTCTTGAAAAGATATGATGTGCTGCGTAAAGTTATTTAGTAAATGAACGAAAATCCTGATCCGGCTGAATCGCCAGTACCATTTCATAGATCAACCGGATGACATTATCTACGTCTTCCTTGTGAATCATCTCGACTGTCGTGTGCATATAGCGCAACGGTAAAGAGATCAATGCCGAAGGCACACCGCCATTGGAGTAGGCAAATGCATCTGTATCCGTACCCGTCATGCGAGAAGATGCCTGTCTTTGAAATGGAATATTGTGCTGCTTTGCCACCTCAATCAACATCTTATTGAGGTTGATTTGTACGGCTGGTGCGTAAGATACGACCGGTCCCTTGCCACAGGCCAATTCTCCTTGTGTGATTTTATTAATCATCGGCGTAGTGGTGTCGTGGGTTACATCGGTCACGATAGCGAGATTAGGCTTGATGTAGTTCGCAATCATCTCGGCTCCCTTCAAACCAATTTCTTCTTGCACGGAATTCACGATGTACAAGCCAAATGGCAAAGTTTTGTTATTTTCCTTAAGCAAACGCGCTACTTCGGCAATCATCAGGCCACCCGCACGATTATCTAAGGCACGGCCTACGTAATAACGATCATTGAGAACCATAAATTCGTCTTCGTATGTGACAACGCTGCCGACGTGAATTCCTAATTCTTCTACTTCTTCTTTAGCCGTACAGCCGCAGTCCAAAAATATATTTTTCAGACTAGGCGAGTCCTCTTTCTCACCCGAACGGGTGTGTATGGCTGGCCAACCAAATACAGCTTTGACAATGCCGTTGTCCGTATGAATGTTTACCCGCTTTGAAGGTGCAATCTGATGATCAGATCCTCCATTACGAATCACGTAAATCAGTCCGTCCGAGGTGATGTAATTAACGAACCAGGAAATCTCATCGGCATGTGCTTCGATCACTACTTTGTACGGTGCATCTGGATTAATAATTCCGACTGCGGTACCGTAGTTGTCGATGTACGTATCATCTACGTATGGAGCCAGATAATCCAGCCACAGGCGTTGTCCTTGCCATTCAAAACCAGTGGGCGATGGATTGTTTATATAGCTTTCGAAAAAGGTCAATGATTGCTTATTGACCACTTTTATGTGTTTATTGTCTTTGGAATTCTTTTTACTCATAATACTTAATTTGTGCTATGCAAAATAAGTATTTCAAACAGATATGACAAAAACTAACCGACTAAAGCTTATCTTTATGGCATAATTTATTAGCATGACAACTACTCTGGCTCACATAGTTTGGGATATCGAACCTGAAATATTTAGTATAGGATCCTTCGGTTTAAGGTATTATTCTTTGTGTTGGCTTCTGGCTTTTGCGGCTTCGTATTTTTTCATGTACAAAGTCTTCATGCGTGAAGGGAAATCCCAAGAGTTACTGGACAAACTGACCATCTACATTTTCGTTGGTACGCTATTGGGAGCGCGAATTGGACATTGTTTATTTTATGACTTCGCTTATTATAAAGACCATATTTTAGAGATTTTCATTCCTTTTCAAAAAATTAATGGAGAGTGGCAGATGACTGGCTTTACTGGACTTGCCAGCCACGGTGGTGCCATTGGCATATTAATCGCCTTGTGGTTATTCGCCAAAAACACGAAGATGAACTTCATCTGGATCACCGACCGCTTAGTGCTGGTAGTGCCTATTGCATGCTTCTTTATTCGTTTAGGCAACTTCTTCAATTCCGAAATCATTGGACATCCTACGGATATGCCTTGGGCCATCATCTTCCAACAGGTGGATAGCGTACCTAGGCATCCGGCTCAGCTGTATGAAGCGATTGCTTATCTGATCTCTTTCGGTATCATGTGGATGATGTATCAAAAAAATCAACATCCAACTCCTGGCAAATTATTCGGAACACTACTTATTCTTTTATTTGGATCCCGACTGGTACTCGAATATTTCAAAATCGATCAGGTCGCCTTCGAGCAAGGCATGCTGTTAAACATGGGACAGATCCTAAGTATCCCATTTATCCTGGTAGGGCTCTACTTATTACTGCGAAAAACCACACCGGTAACGCGCTAAATATAGAAGCCCTTCCCACTATCACGAAGGGCTTTTTCTTTTACCTTTTTTCAAGACACGTATTTATATATGCAATTTAATTCTCTTTCCAAACCTAGGCGTTTTGCCATCTTGCTCATTTTAGGTCTACTTTCCGCCATCGGTCCTTTTTCTATAGATATGTATTTGCCCGCTTTTGATACCATAGCGCTGGATTTCGATACTTCCATAGAAAAAGTGCAACTTTCGCTAACGGCATTTTTTGTTGGGATTGCGATAGGTCAGATCATATATGGACCTTTGTTGGATAAATTCGGTCGCAAAAAGCCATTGTTCGTTGGTTTGGGCATTTATATATTGGCTTCCATTATGTGTGCTTATACCGAAGATGCAGACCACCTGATTGTATTCCGCTTTTTACAAGCTTTAGGAAGCTGCTCCGGCATGGTCGCTTCGAGAGCCATGGTGCGAGATTATTTTGATCCTAGAGAAGGCGCCAAGGTATTCAGCATGCTCATGCTCGTGATAGGAATTTCTCCAATTATTGCGCCGAGTGTTGGTGCATTTGTGCTAGCGCATTTTGATTGGCACATTATCTTTTTAATTCTGACCGCTTTGGCGACTTTGATTTTGCTCGCGGTTATTTTTATTCTACCTGAATCCTACAAAGGCAACCGCCAGATGTCTCTTTACCCGAAAGATATATTAAATGGCTACTGGTCCGTTTTTAAAACCCCTGTATTTCTGTTGTACGCGATGGTGGGTGGATTCGCGGCGAGCGGATTGTATGCGTACCTATCGGGATCTCCCTTCGTTTTACAAACACTACATGGCCTGAGTGAGTCGCAATACGGCATTGCCTTCGCGATGGTGGCGTCTTGTTTGATTGTGGCTACACAATTTAACAGGGTATTACTCAACAAATTCACTAGTGAAGAAATATCTAAAAAGGCGAGCTATTTCCAGGCAGCCTCCGGCGTGCTTCTGGTCGTATTTGCACTGACAGGGATACTCAATCTGGTTAGTCTTTTAGCATTAATCTGTTTGTTTCTGTGCGCACAGGGATTTATTTTCCCCAACACATCTGCTATGGCCTTGGCACCTTTTGATCGCTTAGCCGGTAGTGCTTCTGCCCTATTAGGTTGTATACAGATGGCTTTAGGGGCAGCTGCTTCTGCTATGGTGAGCCACTTTCATAATGGCACCCAATTACCGATGGTCGGTGTTATGTGTTTTGGTGCAATGACCAGCTTTTTGATCTATCTGTTTTTGCCGAAATTCAACAAACGCAGAGCAAGAGTTTAATGTTGTAGGAATTACAACATTAAACTTAAAATTCCCAAACGGTAACTATTTAGGCCAAAACCCAAAATCACGCCTTTGCAATGTGCTGAAAGAAAAGAGTGCTGTCTGAACTCTTCCCGCTGATGCACATTGGAAATGTGTACCTCAATCACAGGAGTAGTTACGGCTGCAATCGCATCTGCAATCGCAACAGAGGTATGTGTGTAAGCGCCCGCATTAAGGACGATACCGTCCCATTCAAATCCTACCCTATGTATTTCATCGATGATGGCACCTTCGCCATTAGCCTGAAAATAGGTAAGATCCACATCGGGAAACTCTTCTTTTAGTTCATTGAAGAAGGATATAAAATCCTGATCTCCATAAATACTCTTTTCCCGTACTCCTAAAAGGTTGAGGTTGGGACCGTTTATTAATGCTATTTTCTTCATGAATAATAATGTCGATTTTTTTGGGTAGCAAGCGCTTAAGTAAGCTTATATATCTCCATAAAATGGTCGGAAGGTGGACCGCAAGCCGACCGATATCACTCCGGTACGTACAGATGGCCGATCAGCAATATTTTGTTGCCGATGGGTATAACCTACTTCAAAGCGCAGATTGTACGTAGGATTGAGTACATAAGAAGCGCGCATATCTGCAAAATAAAGGTCGTTACGAATACCTTGTCCGATGCTATTCCCATACCAATTTGGATAGTTTTCGTATGACTCGAAAATATCTCCTCCGTAGCTTGTACCATCGCCCGGGTCGGTACCATATAAGCTATACATGCCCTGCAGCGCAAAATGAAATCTTTTCCAAGAATAGTTAGCAATACCCACCACTTCACGAAAATTAGCTCCGCGTGGATGTGCCAAAGGCTCGGCATTGTTACTGTAATTAGAAATCGAGACAAAATGCTGATAGGTGTACGGGCGAGCCAAATTATATTCTGCCAACAAACTGAGATTGCGCACACCAAACATATGATATCCTCTGGCACCCAACTGCGCTGCCCACTTATTATGGATATACCCGTTTCCGGCAAAAAACTCACTCCCTGTAAATTCACCTAGTAAAAACTGGCTATATAAAGTGATGTTCTGCCAGGTTTTATACTTCGCATTCAAACCCAAAAACATCTTGTCTGGGGAAGAAGAATTATTAGATTCGATCGGGCGAAGGAAGTTAACCGGAATAGCATAGTTGAAATCAAATCCTCGATATCCGGCCTGATTTCGATTGGCCCATATGACTGCCTGAAAAAAACCGACAGACAATCGATTCGAAACATTGTAATCTAAATACTGGAAAGCACCCCATTTCTTACCATCTCCAAATTGCGCACCGCTATTCAAAGAGTCAATCCTTGCCGTGCGCGGATCATTCATGTACGCCCAAACAGAGGTGTATCGAACATTGCCAATGGTACCCGTAAGGCGAAGCTGCGCGTAATTGGAAGAAAAATCGGACAATAATACGGAACGGTAACCATCTCCAATATGGTTACGATCGTAACCTACCGATGCCTGAAAATAATCACCAAAAGCGTACGTTGCATTGGCTGTCGCAAAAAGCCAAGCTTTTCTATCTCCATTCCTGTGTCGGACTACGCCCTGCCCTGGCACCACTTCATTCGTATTAATATAATCTGTTAAGTAATTAGGGAACACGGCACGATTATCAATCAGGTTTCCATAAAATACAAATTTATCTTTGATATTCAAGCCCGCTTGTATCCCTTTAGAGCCCAACCAGACATTTTGCCTATCGGATGCGCGTAAATCTGATCCAATCATCAAATCCGGAATGAAATCGGCGTAGAAACGATAGTCTTCTCCTTGAGCTTCCACTAAATGCTCATTGAATAGCTTTCTGGCAAACCAATTGGCGGAGGTACTACGATGCAGATTAGTAATAGAATCGTGTGCCGCGAACAATCGATTTTTCAGCAATAGGGGTTTTACGGTGGTAAACTCACGGCTATATGGCCCATAGAGCACTTCTCCATATTGCTGATATAAGGAATAGGAATAAGGCAAGTAATCTATCTGCGCCCGAGCTGGAAGAGCTAGCCCTAAACACCCTAGCGCAAGGATCAAACCATGAGAAATCTTCATAACCACGAAATTAGACAAAATTTTTAATGCAGAACGCAATTTTTGTACCGAAATAGCTACTCATCCTATTGATATGATCTATATCAGGATATGATCAAAGGAAGAGCTAGGCTAAAACGTTTTTATTAATGCTATTTTGTATAAAATATGTATATTGGAGCTCACAATAATAAACTAAAACACCTATAATACACAATAGCATGAAGCGTAGAACCTTTATTCAGAATTCTGCTCTTTTGAGCGCAGGCATGTTGGCAAGCAAGTTTTCACTTGCCTCCGACGGATTATCCTCCTCCTATCCGGTAGTCAGAGTTGCTGAGAAAGACAGGCACTTTAAAAGCAAAGTGATCGAAAATATTATTAAAGAATTCCAAGGCAAAGTAGCCGATAAGGAATTGGGTTGGTTGTTTCACAACTGCTTTCCAAACACCCTCGATACCACCATATACGATGAGTCAACGGCGACACAGAAGCTGACTTATGTGATTACAGGTGATATCGATGCGATGTGGCTACGCGACAGTAGTGCGCAAGTGTGGCCGTATTTGCCTTTTATGAAAAAGGATAAAAGCCTGCAAAACCTGATTGTCGGATTGATCAACAAACAGGCGAAATGTATTAATATCGATCCGTATGCCAATGCTTTCTACAACGATCCAACTAAAGAAGGCGAATGGTTTTCAGATCACACGGAGATGAAGCCAGGTATACATGAGCGTAAGTGGGAAATTGATTCTCTATGTTATCCGGTTCGTCTAGCACACGCTTATTGGGAAGAGACGAAAGATACGTCTCCTTTCGATGCGGAATGGGTACAAGCACAAGAAAACATCTACAAGACTTTCGTGGAACAACAGCGTAAAGAAAGTTTGGGTCCATATAACTTTATGCGTACCACACCTCGAGGTACGGATACACTACAAGTTGATGGATGGGGATATCCGGTGAAGCCAGTGGGTCTAATCTGTTCCAGCTTCCGCCCTTCGGATGATTGTACGATGTTGCCCTTCTTAATTCCATCTAATTTGTTTGCCATTGTAAGTTTGAGACAGTCTGCTGAGATCTTGAAAAAAGTGAAAAATAACACGGACCTAGCGCAGAAAATGGAAGCGTTGGCCAATGAAGTGGAAGAAGCGGTTAATAAATATGGCATTATTGACCATCCTACTCACGGACGCGTATATGCGTTTGAAGTCGATGGTTATGGTAGCTACATGATGATGGATGATGCCAACGTTCCAAGCTTATTGTCTTTGCCGTACTTAGGTGCTATTGATAAAAATGATGAAGTGTATCAGCGAACTCGCAAATTTATTCTATCAGAAGAGAATCCTTTCTTCTTCAAAGGTACCGCTGCGGAGGGAATTGGTGGTCCACATATTGGTCGTGATATGATCTGGCCAATGGCAATCATCATGCGCGCTATGACATCTTCGGACGATGCGGAAATCAGAACATGTATCCAAACCTTGAAAAAAACACATGGTGACACCGGATTTATGCATGAGGCCTTTCACAAAGATGATCCTAAAAACTTCACACGCCATTGGTTTGCCTGGACAAACACCTTGTTTGGAGAATTACTTTGGAAAACATACCAAGAAAAACCAAGCTTGCTAGTGTAATCAAAAGCTGTGTAAAGTAATAAGCATGCATCCATAACATGTAAAATTTTACTCTACACATTTTTTTAAGTTTACAGAAGAGCCACCCTTGAAAGGTGGCTCTTCTTTTTTAAGGAAGACAGTGCTTTAAAGAAAAAAGTCCTGACATGTATAAAACACGTCAGGACTTTACCTCATTTTTATAATTCGTTGTGTTGTATCTATCTTCTACGAAGAGGATATCTGGATTACAACTTACGTTTTACTTCTACTTGTTCGTAAGCTTCTACAATATCACCTTGTTGAATATCGTTAAAGCGATCGATGTTAAGTCCACATTCGTATCCGAACGTTACTTCTTTCACATCGTCTTTGAAACGCTTCAAGGAAGCTAGCTTACCCGTATGGATTACGACTCCTTCACGAATCACGCGGATATCATTGTTTCTATTGATCTTACCTTCCAAGACCATACATCCGGCAATGGTACCCACTTTAGAGATTTTGAAGGTTTCGCGAATTTCCACGTTAGCCACAATCTTCTCTTCGAATTTCGGCGCCAACATACCTTCCATCGCAGATTTAATCTCGTCGATCGCATCGTAGATGATAGAGTACAATCTAATATCGATTTGCTCTTGCTCCGCCAATTTACGTGATCCTTGTGTAGGACGTACTTGGAAACCAATGATGATCGCATCAGATGCAGACGCTAATAATACGTCTGACTCAGAAATAGCACCCACCGACTTGTGAATGATATTCACTTGAATCTCGTCGGTAGACAACTTCAATAGGGAGTCAGATAATGCCTCAATAGAACCATCCACATCACCTTTCACGATTAAGTTAAGCTCCTTGAAGTTACCAATCGCTAAACGACGACCGATCTCATCCAACGTAATGTGCTTAGTAGCACGCATTCCTTGCTCGCGTTGTAATTGTAGACGCTTGTTGGCAACCTGTCTGGCTTCTGGCTCGCTTTCCATGGCGTAGAATTTATCTCCCGCCGTAGGCGCTCCACCCATACCCAAAATCTGTACTGGAGTAGCTGGTCCCGCTTCTTTTACGCGCTCGCCACGTTCATTGGTTAGGGCTTTCACCTTACCAGAATGTGAACCCGCTAAGATCGCATCTCCAACACGTAAAGTACCACCTTGTATCAATACAGTAGTAACGATACCACGTCCTTTATCCAAAGCGGCTTCGATTACAGAACCGACAGCACGTTTCTTAGGATCGGCTTTCAGATCTAATAATTCCGCTTCTAATAATACTTTTTCCAGTAACAACTCTACGTTGTCACCTGTTTTTGCCGAGATTTCCTGAGCCTGGTATTTACCACCCCATTCTTCGACAAGAATATTCATAGCGGAAAGTTGCTCACGGATACGATCCGGATTCGATCCCGCTTTATCGACTTTCGTAAAAGCAAACACAATAGGCACACCTGCCGCTTGCGCGTGGTTAATCGCCTCTTTGGTTTGCGGCATCACGGCATCGTCTGCTGCAATAACGATAATAACAATATCGGTAACCTTCGCACCACGTGCACGCATCGCGGTAAAGGCTTCGTGACCTGGTGTATCTAAAAATGTTATGCGACGACCGTCTTCTAGTTTTACGGCATAAGCACCAATGTGCTGCGTAATACCTCCGGCTTCACCACCCGTTACATTTGCCTTCCGGATATAATCCAATAAAGATGTCTTACCGTGATCCACGTGACCCATTACGGTAACAATCGGCGCTCTGGATACTAGATTTGCCTCAGTGTCGGCCTGTTCCAGGTCACTGGTTTCCTCATCCTCTGGCTTAATAAATTCTATTTCATAGCCAAACTCATCCGCCACGATAGTTAAGGTTTCCGCATCCAGTCTTTGGTTGATCGACACGAACATACCTAAGCTCATACAAGTGGAGATTACCTGCGTAACCGAAACATCCATCAAGTTGGCCAGCTCATTTGCAGTTACAAACTCCGTAACACGAAGTATTCTCGATTGTGCTTCCTGCTCCATTGCTGCCTCTTCGGCAGATAATGCCACATCATCTCTCTTCTGACGACGTAATTTAGCACGTTGAGCAAATTTACCAGACTTACCGGCACCACTCAAGCGCGCTAATGTCGCTTTGATTTGATCCTGGATATCTTTTTCAGTAGGCTCCTCTTTTGGCGTTTGCGGCCCTGTTCCTCTACCACGGTTATCATGGCGACCTCTGTTGCCCGGATGGTTACGATCTCCCGGACGGCCAGGTCCACCACCTGTTCTATTACGATCATTCGGACCGCCTCCAGGACGATTTTGTTGATCGCCTGTAGCACCCGGAGTTGTTTGACCTGGTCTAGTATTATTATTAGGTGTACTTGTACGTTTGCGTTTGCGTCTGCTGTCGTTGTTTGCGGCATCAGATGAAGAAGCAACCGGTTTATTCGATTTAAACACGGGAAGATCGATTTTACCGATGACCTTAGGTCCCGATAAAGTGGTTGATCTACCACGAATGACATCATTACTAGCATCCGGAGCTTTGACAGGAGGTTTGGTCTCGTCTTTCTTCTCCGCCGGCTGTTCTTTCATAACTTCAGGCTGTTTTTCTTCGGTTTTTTTTGCTTCAGTTGCTTCCACTGGTTTTTCAACCGGCTTTTGTTCTGCTTGCGGCTCGCGCGGTGTTTCTTGTTTCGGAGCTTCTGGTTGAGGTTTTGCCACGACTACAGGCTCCTCTTTCTTCACCTCTTCTACTACTGGAGGAGTGACGACAGGCTCAGCCTTCGGCTCCACTTTCACGGGCTGCTCCGCTTTTGGCGTCGGTTTACCTTTCTTAAGGCTGTCCAAATCAATTTTACCAACTACTTTCAGTGGGCTCTTTCCTTCTTCTTTAGGCTGTTCTTGCTGTTGTTCAATTACGGGCTCCACAGGTGCCTGCTTTGCGGCTGGCTCCTGGTCGGCTTCCGCTTTATTTTCGCGGTCATCAGTAGCGTCGACAGTAGTTTCAGACTGATTGGCAACAGGAGTTTCATCACGGCGAATCTTTCCGATTACGATTTGTTTTGCTTCGTCTTTTACTATTTTATCTCCCTGAAACTCTTTCAAAAGAACTGCATACATATCTGGACCCAGCTTCGTGCTAGGTTTTGACTCTACGTCAAACCCTTTCTTCACCAAGAAGTCCACGGCTGTACCGATCCCAATATTTAGTTCTTTTGCTGCTTTCAGCAAATTAATGCTCTTACCTTCTGTCATCTAACTTATACTCGCTATAAAATATGATACTACAAAAATATATTTTTTTTACACCTATTTAACATTTTAATGAAAAATAGTCTTGCCGTGCTTGCTGAGTGTATTATTCGAATTCTGCTTGCAGAATGCGTACAATCTCCTGGATAGTATCTTCCTCCAGGTCGGTACGGCGTACTAACTCTTCCTGAGACAGTGACAATACTGATTTCGCGGTATCTAAACCAACGCGTTTTAATTCGTCGATGATCCAGCTATCAATTTCGTCAGAGAATTCTTCGATATCGACATCCTCATCAACCTCATCATTCTCTCTATATACATCGATCTCGTATCCTGTCAGTTTGCCCGCCAATTTAATGTTGTGACCACCACGACCGATTGCTAGGGATACTTGATCTGGTTTCAGGTATACTGCTGCCGTAGAATCTTCATCGCTCAACTTAATAGAGCTAATACGCGCAGGGCTTAATGCACGTGTGATGTAAAGTGAACTGTTGGTGGTAAAATTAATTACGTCAATATTCTCGTTACGCAATTCGCGAACGATACCATGAATACGTGAACCTTTCATACCAACACAAGCTCCTACCGGATCAATACGATCATCGTAAGACTCTACCGCTACTTTGGCACGCTCTCCTGGTTCACGAACAATTTTTTTGATGGTAATTAAGCCATCAAAAATCTCTGGTACTTCCAGTTCGAATAGGCGTTGCAAAAATTCTGGTGCTGTACGAGATATGATGATTTTTGGATTATTATTCATCATATCTACTTTGTGCACTACCGCACGGATATTATCTCCTTTTTTGAAGTAATCCGCAGGGATTTGCTCAGTTTTCGGCATGATTAGTTCATTGCCATCCTCATCCAACACCAAGATTTCTTTTTTCCAGATCTGGTATACCTCACCGATTACCAACTCGCCTTCACGGTCTTTGTATTTTTTGAATACCTCATCTTTCTCTAGTTCTAATACTTTAGAAACTAAAGTCTGACGAGCTGCCAAAATTGCTCTACGACCGAAACTTTCCAGCGTAATCTGCTCAATATAATCATCCCCTACCTCTAAATCAGGATCATAAGTATGGGCTTCTTTCAATTCGATCTCCAGATCATCATCTTCAGAAAAGCCATCCTCCATCACGGTGCGGGTACGCCAGATCTCCAAATCCCCATTATCAGGGTTAACGATGACATCGACATTTTCGTCAGTGCCAAAGCGTTTACGAATCATACTGCGGAATACCTCTTCCAATACGGTGATGACCGTCGGACGATCAATATTCTTGAAATCTTTAAACTCCTGAAACGAGTCAATTAAATTAATATCGCTGCTCATTTTTATTTAAATGAAATTAACACCTTAGTCTCCTTTATATCTGTGAATGGAATCTCACGCTCTTCTTCCTGCGCTTTCTTTCCTTTTTCTTTTACCTTTTCAGTCAACACGACGACTGTATCGGATGCAGCCACGAGCTTACCTTCCTTTTGGGTACCGTCTTGCAAAGTAATCTTCACTTGACGACCTACATTTTTCTGATATTGACGCAACAACTCCAACGGATAATCAACTCCTGGAGAAGATACTTCCAAACGATAGGCTTGGTCAAGTACATTTTCTTCCTCCAAATGATAGCCTACGTGGCGACTAATTTGCGCACAATCTTCAATAGGCAGGCCTTGATCACCGTCTACTAAGATAGACAAAACACCATTGCTTTGCATCTTAATACGAACGATAAATAAGTCTTCCCGATCCGCAATTTTTTCCTCAACCAGCTCCCGTACCCGTTGCTCTACCTGCATAAATGATTCACAATTTGAATTAAAAAAAGGGGGCAAATGATGCCCCCTTCCTCTCAGATGTACAAAGATACTAATATTATTTGAAATACAAACTAATGGATTAAAGATTAGTGAAGGTGCTTCCCGAAGAAGCCCATCATCGCTTTATAGAATTGAATTTGATTTTCTTCTTTTCCGAAACCATGTCCCTCATCATACTTCACCATATAAGGCACATCCACTCCTTTTTCACGCAAAGCTTTTACAATCTGATCTGCCTCGGCAATCTTGACCCTCGGATCATTCGCTCCTTGCACGACAAATAGAGGTGCTTGGATCTTATCGATATGGAAGATAGGCGACACCTCCTTGGCGATAGCCGCTTCTTTCTCATCGTCCAAGTCGTACCAGATTTCGTACAACATGTCTTTGTAGGGCTTCCAATACTCTGGAATAGAGCTCATCAATGTAAAGATATTAGACACGCCTACGTAATCTACTCCTGCTTTATACAACTCTGGCGTCTTAGTCAAACCACGTAGCACCGCATAACCACCATGACTTCCGCCATAGATGGCGATATTATCTTTATCTACCCAACCCTGCTCAATCGCATATTGAATACCATCCTCTACGTCGTCCATCGCTTTACGCCCTACTTGTTTGAATCCCGCGCGTAAAAATTCTTTACCGTAACCTCCAGACACCCGAAAGTTGACCTGTAAAGTAGCATATCCACGACTCGCGAAAAGTTGCGTTTCCGGGTTGAATCCCCAGCTATCACGCACGCCTTGTGGCCCACCGTGTGGATTGACAATTAATGGTACTTTTTCTCCGTCAATAGCTGCTTTAGGAAGCGTGATGTATCCGTGAATAGTCAATCCGTCTCTGGAAGTGAACTGTATAGGACGCATCTCGGCCATATCGTTCTCTTTCAATTGCGGCATCAGATCTACTAATAAGGTAGTTTTACCAGAAGCGGCATCGTAGTTATAGTATTTGCCGTATAATTTGTCGCTCTGAACGATGATCAGCAATTGATCTTCATTATCCGTTTTGCCCACCACACTAAATTCATAGCCTGGAAATTGCTTTTCCAGATTAGCATAGATTTTCTTAAACGTTTCACTGATTGGTTTTATCTCTACCTTTTCTCCTTCATATCCTACAAAGTCGATTTCCCAGTTACGCTTCCTGGATAAAGAGATCAAGTTGGCGTCAAAACTATCGTGTGCAAAGATTTCCCGGACTTCCGCATTCTTTTTTAGATCATACAACACAATACGTGCACGGTCTGATGTAAGGTTGGAAATCACGTACGCCTCATCCTTGTTATCAGAAGCATAATTGAACGACACGATACTGAAAGAATCATCCCATCTTCCGGTATGTTTTTTCTCAAAATCTGTTGCTCCAGCAGCCTTAAAATAATATTCTGTCTGTGTTCCGTTCAGCATTTTGGCATAACCTCGTAACACGCCTTCCTTGTCGAAATCATATCCTACAATCGCATTCTCGGGATCGTCGTTCGTAAACAGCTTTTCTAGATCACCTGTATTCACATTTACTCGATAAGGCTCAAAGACTTGTTTATTATCCTTATTCATCTGAACAATGATGAAGTCCTTTTGCTCTTTGAGCATGTTTAGGATACTAGCTTGTACGCCTTCGAAAGGGGTTAAATCAATACTGTTGGTACCATCTATATTGATCGCGAAAAGGTGATAATTTTCATTTCCACCTTCATCCATCACATAAATTAACCGCTCGTCATTTACCCAACCTGTACCACGGATCAATTCGTCTTTCTCTTCAATTGCGCGTACTACGTTGCCTGTAGCGACCTCTTTGATCATCACGTGTCGCTTATTGTTTTGATCCTTTTCTCTGTATAAAAGGTATTTACCGTTTGGCGAAAGCTGAAAACCAGAAGTAATGGGCTTCGCAAAATAATCTTTAACGCCATAAGTAAAATCTCCTTCGTCTAAAGCGATCAAAGCATCTATCTCTTCTTGACTAGATACCAAGGTCGTATCCCCAGGCTTGGTAATGGTAGTTTTTTCCAGTACTAACGGCATATCCATACCGGCCTGGGAAAAAGTTCCCGTAATTTTGCCTTGCTCCAACACGCCTTCATATTTAATTCCGGCCTGCTCCATAGCCACAGATAACGTATTGTTTTCAAATTTGGCAGGAGATAGCGGTAAGCCACTGGCTCCCTGCATCGGCACATCTAAAGTAGCGGAGATTCCGTCAGGAGTTTCTGTAATATGGAAGATTAACTCCAGGCTCATTCCCTGAACATCTAATTTTCCCTTCCAATCACCTGCGATTTGCGCAAAAGTATTCGTCATACCCAAAATTACGAATATGAGTGAAAATAGGCTTCTTTTCATTGTTAAAAATGGTTTTTTACTATTAGTAGTCCTATTACATCTTTTGTTACAATTAATTACCAAAAAACTTTTTTACCTATAAACAGTTTTAAAGAGACAGAAAAGTATAATTTCTATGAAGCATCCAATAAGGTTAACTGTATACCTGCTAGTTTTCGGCTTAGCTACAATCGTTTGCAGCTGTCAGAGCATAGAACAGAGGCGCGATCATAATGATCCCGATAGCATGGACTTATTGACTGAAAAGCATGACGGCACTATACTCACTGACGTGCCTTTTGCTATTGCTCAGAATTACTTCGTATTGAATGATGCAAAAACACCTGAAGACCCTAAAATCACCACCCAAGAAGCGTTCGATCACGTCTTTGGCAACGCGACGTTAATGGGTGAGCAGGGCAAGCCTACGCCTATTGATTTCAATCAGCAATTCGTCATTGCTATTGTGCTCGATCAATCCGATTTCGCTACTACCATAGAACCCATGGACCTACGTCAGCAGCATACCGGCGAACTTAAATTTCGCTATGCAGTAGTGGTCGGCGAGCGCCAGCAATACATTTCGCAACCCGCGTTGATTTTGGTCGTCAATAAAAAATACGAGGCTTCTGTGGTGCTGGATCGAGTAGATTAGATTTTATACACTGCCCTTTCCATCAAAAAATTAATCTTCCACATTCGGCGGTATCAATTTATAAATCACAGGCGTAACCACGCGCGATAGTAAGGTGGAGCTAATCAACCCGCCAATCATCACAATCGCAAGCGGTGAAATGAGTGGGTTGGAAGACCAAGCGATTGGCATCAACCCACCTATTGCTGTTAAGGACGTGAGTATAATGGGTAAGAAACGAATTTCGCCAGCCTTTTCAATCGCTTCATGCAATGGCATACCCTCTCGCCGAAGCTGATTGGTAAAATCTACTAATAAGATCGTATTCTTTACCTCTATTCCGGCCAGTGCCACAATACCAATAGTGGCCACAAAAGAGAGCGTATTTCCAGTAATCAATAGTGCCAGCACAGCGCCCACTACACCCAACGGAATAACGGACAATACAATTAAGGTACTTTTGAATGTCTTGAATTCCAATACTAACACGGCTATAAATAAGAACACCGTGATAATGATAATGGTAGAAAAACCACCAAAAGCAGCCTCTCGACTCTCCACCTCGCCGCCCATATCATAACTATAACCATCCGGAAAACTAAATTTGTCCATCTGCTCAATCACTGCTGAAATGACTTCATCATTACTAAACCCCTTTTGTACGAATGAGTTGACAGAAACCGTACGATCCTTATTGCGATGAAAGATGCTGGATGGCGATGACTCCAACTGAAAAGTGGCGACTTGATTCAACGGGATGGCTTGCCCTTCGATATTCTGCACGAAGATACCTTCCAAGGTGTTTAGGTCTGCGTAAGCACCTCTGGGAACGGTAATCAGCACTTCGTAATCATTATCATCGGAATTAGGATCAGAGAATGTACCTACCGGATAGCCCGCAAGCGCGATGCGAACCGTCTGATCAATGGTACTGGTTGGAATACCAAACGCCATAGCTTTTTCACGATTTACGACGACACGTATATCCGATTTATTGCTCTTAATAGGGTTGTTTACATATTCTGTTCCTGCTGTATTTTTGAGCAGCATTTCTACGGACGCAGCCAGCCGCTGTAAGCTATCCAGATTCTCTCCCACTATCCGAACTTCCACCGGGGAGATGACAGGCACTCCTTGTTCGAAGTCCCGAACCTCTACTTTAGCACCCAAATAGGGCGACCAGCGCTTACGCAATTGTTCAATCAATTGAATTTTCTGCCCAGACTTCACATCATCATGCAGCTGCACAAAGATTTCTGCGTAAGAAGGATTTTCATTGGCTTGCTGCATATTGTAATACACACGAGGATTTCCTTTACCGACGTTGCTGGTATAATATTTTACGTCGGCTATCTCTCCTAGTTCTCGTTCTATTTGCCGAGTAATGCTGTCGGTTGTAGCCACATTAGCTTGTTGTGAAGCCGTGATATGAATCGTAAACTGCGGTTTCTCGGAGGGAGGAAACAAGCTGAATCCGACCGTGGGAATCAAGGCCAACGATGCACCAAACACCACCACCGCAATAAGTGCGGTCATGATGGGATGTTTCAACGCTTTGTCCAACAACTTACCATAGGTTTGATGAATCCCTTTTTGCATGGTGCGTAGGATGATATTCCCTCCTTCGTGCTCATGTGGCTTCAAAAGCTTGCTTGCCAAGAATGGCACCACCAACAGCGCTACGAACATGGATCCGATCACCGAAGCAATCACCGCAGTAGGCATACTGCGGATAAACTCACCCGCCATCTCTGGCATAAACATGAGCGGCATAAACGCGATAACTAACGTAACAGTACAGCCTACCACCGCTAATGCAATCTGTTGTGTACCTTTGATCGCAGCATCCAGCCGAGAGTAACCTTCTCGCATCCATCGTTCAATGTTTTCCACCACCACGATACTATCATCCACGACCAATCCGAGGGCTACTACAAAGCCGACAATACTTAATTGATTCAACGAGTATCCGGCAATATTCATCGTAATCAAGCCCAGGCCTAACGACAGCGGAATGGCAATCATGACGACCAACGATGCACGCGTGCCTAACGGCAATAACGTAATCAAGACCAACGTAATGGCAATCAAAAAATCTATCCCCAAGCCACCTAAGCGCTGGTTGACATTCTTTCCCTGATCGAACGACAAAATAAGATCCACATTATCCGGAAGTTTCTTCTGGAAGGTATCCAATACCGCAAGATAGGCTTCCTGCGTTTCCGAGATATTTTCGCCTTGCTTCTGCGCTGCATTGATCAATACGCACTGATAACCATTCAAGCGCGTGATATGGGTATTCGGACCAAAACCAGGATATACGTCAGCAATATCTTCCAGAAAAACGTTGCGACCCTGCGCGCTAGACACCACGGTGCGACGAATCTGTTGGATATCCTGATAGCTACCACTCGTGGTTACGCTGAAATTGCGCGTACCTGCATCCAGACTTCCGCCCGGAATATTTTGCGTTTCACTCTGCACAATTTGCACCACACGATCTACTGGAATACGCTGCTCCCGCATCTTTGCCATATGAAGATCAATCCTCACTTGTTGAGCCGGCATCCCAGAGATGGTCACTTCCTTAAGTGCTTTCACCTTTTCCAACTCGCTCTTCAAGTCGTCGGAGAGCCGCTTCATAGTAGTTCGGGACGCATTTTCAGAAACCAAAGCGGCCTGTATTACGCTCACATTGGTCGGGTCTACCTTGAGCACTTGCATGCTGTAAATATTATCTGGAAGTTCTGCGCGTGCCGCATTGAGCTCGCGCACTAATTCTTGATATTTACTATCGTAGTTGGTTTTGAATTCGTACTCCACAAAAATGAAAGCCAGGCCATTATTAATGGTAGTCTTGATCATTTTGATATCATCCAGCCCATAAAAACGAGATTCCAGCGGTTTCACCACCAGATTCTCCATATCCTTCGGGCTAGTGCCTGGATAAACCACCACTACTGGAAAGGTGGAAGCCTTCATATCCGGATCTTCTGCCCGTGGCATCGTCAGTAAAGTACTAATGGCAACGACCATCACCATCACCACCATAATCAGGGTAAATTGATAGTTTTTGATCGGGTATTTTATTAAGCTCATAGCGATAAATAAAAAGTGGGGAATACTACGGTTTTACGCGTATGAGTGATCCTTCCGTAAGATAAGGGCTTCCTGCAACGATGACGCCATCGATATTTTCCAAACCGGAAAGTACCATTACAGATTGCTGTCCAATACTACCGAGCTTCACGGCCTGCTTAGTGGCTCTCTTTCCGTCACGTGTCACAAAAACATAGGCCTGATTGCCATCGGCGTCTACCAATGCCTCATAGGGTAGCTCCCAACTGGCTTGCGGAGAAGTATTATTCGCGGCTTTACCCACCGAAATGCGTGATTTGCCAAACACTCCGGTGGCTAGTTTGCCACTCGGTGGTGTTTTTAAATCCAGGTAAATGGTAAAAGTACCCGATTGCGGATCCATCGCTTCGAGTTTTTTGGAGACGATAGCTTGTAGTTTTTGACCCGGAAGCGCATCTGTTTCAATCTCTGCAGCATCTCCTTTCTGAATCTTGGCCCACTGACTATCGCTCACGCCTACCTTGAGCATCCAAGAATGCATCCCTGCACCGTTTACCTGCAAAACGGGTGTTCCTGGCCCCACCACCTGACCTTGGTTAGCAAGCCGAGCGAGTACAAAGCCGGATACCGGAGAGATAATATGTAACTGCTGCTGGTTGTATTGCACCGCGTCGACATCCCGCTTAGCCAGCTCCCAAGCCGAGCGCGCATTCTGCAACTGCTCCAATGTCGCCACACTATCACGATACAATTTTTGTGCTCGTTGGTAGTCCCGTTCTGCTTTTTCCAAGCCGACATTGACCTGGCCAGCTCGCGTATCGATCTCTGTAGCTTGTACCGATGCCAGACGCTGACCTTTTCGTACGGGATCACCTTCCTTGACATAAATTTGCTGGATAACCCCGCCATTTTTAAACCCCAAGACCGTTTCGTCGTCGGTGGTAAATACGCCGGTGGCTTCTATGATCTCGTCCGCATCCAGTTGCCGAAGCGATAATAAGGTGACGGGAATCGTGTCTTCTACGGGAATGGCCACTTCTCTTTGGGCATGACCACAAGACCAAAGTGCGGTCGTTCCGATAAGAAATAGGGCGGTATATGCTGCTTTCATCATGTTTTTAGTCTAGTAAATAACTTGCTGTTTCTCGTTCTAATTTGGCTACTGCAATCAGCCACTTGTATAAGGCTAGGTTTTCGGCTAATTGCGCATTGGTATATTGAGAACGCGCATCAATCGTCTCGATATACGTGTTTACTCCTTCATTAAAACCACGCTGGATTAATCGCTGATATGTACCAGCCGCTTCTAGCTGCTTTTTAGCATTTTGATAATTACGAATGGTGGAGGTCACTTCATTATTAGCAACCCTTGCTGAGGTCTCCAATTGTTGCTGTACGCGAAGACGCTGTTGCTGTGCTTCCGCTACGGCGACCTGACTTTCCCGAATTTTCAGTTTATTTCGACCACCCTCAAATATCGGTACAGAGAGCTGGGCGCCAATCATTACATACTGAGATTCTCGGTTAAATCGCATATTTTCGGCCTGGGATCCTACGTCAACAAAAGCATTTAACTTAGGAACGAACACCTGTTTATTCTTCTTCACCAGGGTTTCTTGGATCGTAATCTGACTGGTCAATGCCTCCAACTCTTCCCGCCCTGTTACCTGCAATTCACCTCCCTGCTGTGAGAGATCCTCTGCATTGGCGAGCTGTTGCTTGATGAGCTCCTCCGCATCCCTGTTTAATAGCATATTGAAATAGTACCGCGCATTAGACACCTGCTGCTCGGCTTCTACCAACTTGGACTCTGCTTGCGCTATTTCCGCATCGGCTCGCACCACATAGGCAGGCAGTCCGCTACCAGCCTCTAGCAATTTTTGGTTCATACGCTTTCCCTCTTTGGCAAGATCCAGGGAATTCTGGTATACTTTTACCCCGTCTTCGGCACTCCAGTAATTGTAATAGGCTATTTTGATATCCCGCACCAATTCCCGTTGGTATATTTCAACTTCGTGCTCCCGCATATGAACGGCTTCTTCACTCACGCGTTTATTATGTTTGATGTCGGTATTTAAAATAGGCATACCAGCACGAAAGCGCGCATCATAATAATTGCGTGGCAAAAAATTGATTCGCTCATTATCAATCTGCGGAAAAGCCTGAGACTGGGTCAATTGGTTAAGCGTCTGGTAAACTGGATTCAACAAATCTCCGACGGGAAGGTCAATCATACGCCCTCCATTTGCGGTAGTATAGGTAGCATCAAACGACAGACTGGGTAAGTACAAGCTTCGCGCTATGTCTAGGTTGATCATTGCCTTGTCCAACGAAAGGTTCTTTTCGACCACTGTTAAATTATTTTTCAGCCCTATATTGATGTATTCTTCCAAAACACCTTGTGCTTGCACCGCTGGAAATGCAAAAACATGGGCAAACAGAACAATGATTACGATGACCTTTTTCATGATTAACAGTGTTTATCAAATATTATTTCAACCTTTTCAGCATGTTCACATACAACTGAAATGTGTTTTCTAAAAACGTGGCTTCATCCGCAGCGGCGAACAATAAATTATTCATCTTTTTAAGGTGTCCAGATATAAACAGGGAAGCAATACCATGCACCGTACTCCAGGCTTGTAGGGATAGCGTGCTGGTATCCATACCGGTGAAAAAACCCGCTTTCTGGCAATCCTGAATAGTTTCTTGCAGCAAGTCAAATACGCGGTCTCCTTCCTCCCACTCACCATCAATACACTGATCTTCTAGAAACTGCATCGGCTCTTTCATCATAAATAGCAACTCATAATAGCCTGGTTCATTGACTGCAAAAGAAAGGTAAGCTTTGCCGATGGCGATCAAGCGCTCAAATGGATTTTCTACATGCATCAACACCTGCATTTGAGATCTTAACAAAGAGAAACCTTCCAAATGCAAGGCATAAACGATATCACTTTTATCTTTATAATATAGGTAAATAGTAGTTGGACTGAAGGCAATCGCTTTTGCTATCTTTCGAATAGATGTGGCCTCTATGCCTTCTTCGACAAATAGCTTTTTTGCTGCATCCAGAATCTTGCTACGAAAATCTTCTTTATGCTTTTGTTTTTTTTCTTGAATACTCATGACGTCACAAATATACTTAACACTGTTAATTAATTTATATTTTTTAACATCCTGACGAAACAATGACCATCACCTTGTCCGAAAACCGCGTCGAGAATTTATCTAGAAAGACATTTTGTCGCTTTAAAACAGATTTGGCTGACATAATTTCAGTAACACAGAACTAAAAATCCAAAGGCATATATTTTGATAAAGCATTGGTATAAAACGACATTAACATGAATTTTAACAACTATACGATTAAAGCTCAAGAGGCCATTCAGAAGGCTTCCGAGATTGCAGGCGGAAATCAGCAGCAAGCGATTGAGCCAGTACATATACTGAAAGGACTGATGACGGTAGATGAAAATGTCGTCAATCATCTTTTGAAAAAACTACAGGTTAACATTAATTATACGGCTGCGGAACTAGATCAATACATTGCAGCTTTACCGAAGGTTTCGGGGAGTAACATATACTTGAGCAATAGTAGCAATAGTGTATTGCAAAAAGCGCAAACCTACCTGAAGGAATTTGGCGACGAATTTGTCTCCGTAGAACATTTGCTGTTATCGCTATTGAGCGGTAGTGATAAAGCGGCTTCTTTACTAAAAGATCAGGGTGCAACGGAAAAGGATTTGAAATTGGCCATCAAGGAGCTTCGTGGCAGCAATCGGGTCACCGACCAGAATGCGGAGGCTACTTACAATGCCTTAGGCAAATATGCCCGCAATCTGAATGAGTATGCAGAATCTGGTAAGCTGGATCCGGTGATTGGCCGTGATGAGGAGATCCGCCGGGTGATGCAGATCCTTTCTCGCAGGACGAAAAACAACCCAATTCTTGTTGGAGAGCCTGGCGTAGGTAAAACGGCTATAGCAGAAGGTATTGCACACCGCATTATCAAAGGTGATACGCCGGAGAATCTAAAATCCAAAACCGTATTCTCCCTAGATATGGGCGCGTTAATTGCTGGCGCAAAATACAAAGGAGAGTTCGAAGAACGACTTAAAGCTGTTGTAAAAGAAGTCTCCGATAGCGACGGAGAGATCATACTTTTTATTGATGAGATACACACCTTAGTAGGTGCCGGAGGCGGTGAGGGTGCTATGGATGCAGCTAACATCCTGAAACCAGCACTCGCGCGTGGAGAATTGCGTGCTATTGGTGCCACTACCTTAAACGAGTTTCAGAAGTTTTTCGAAAAAGACAAAGCATTGGAACGCCGTTTCCAAAAAGTGATGGTGGATGAACCGGATACGCAAGATGCGATATCTATTCTCCGCGGGCTAAAAGAACGCTACGAAACACACCATAAGGTGCGCATCCTGGATGAATCAATTATTGCAGCTGTAGAACTATCACAACGCTATATCACCGATCGTTTCTTGCCAGACAAGGCCATTGACTTGATCGATGAAGCCGCATCTAAGCTACGATTGGAAATGGATTCTGTGCCAGAAGTGGTGGATGAACTCAACCGTCGTATTATGCAGCTTGAAATTGAGCGGGAAGCCATCAAAAGAGAAAAAGACAATCGCAAAGTCGATGAGTTATCAGAGAGTATTGCTAACCTATCTAGTGAGCGCGATTCGCTCCGTGCAGCATGGCAATCGGAGAAAGATTTGGTAGACCGGGTAAACCAGGAGATTCAGTACATTGAAGACTACAAGCTGGAGGCGGAGCAAGCGGAACGTGCGGGCGACTACGGCAAAGTGGCGGAACTTCGGTATGGCAAGATCAAGGAGGCACAAGACACGACCGAAAAACTGAAACTGGAACTGGCTGAAAAGCAACAAAACAGCCGGATGCTAAAGGAGGAAGTGACTTCGGAAGATATCGCTGATGTTGTATCCCGTTGGACGGGCATTCCCGTAAACCGGATGATACAATCGGAACGCGAAAAACTACTCAACCTGGAAGAAGAATTGCATAAACGCGTAGCGGGACAACAGGAGGCAATCGAAGCGATTTCTGATGCGATCCGTCGCTCCAGAGCTGGCTTAAGCGATGCAAAGCGACCCATCGGTTCCTTTATTTTTCTGGGAACCACTGGTGTTGGAAAAACGGAGCTCGCCAAATCATTAGCAGAATTCTTGTTTGATGATGAGCAAGCGTTGGTACGAATAGATATGTCGGAGTATCAGGAACGGCATGCTGTTTCGAGACTAATCGGCGCGCCTCCGGGATACGTGGGTTACGAAGAAGGTGGACAATTGACCGAGGCCGTGCGCCGCCGTCCTTACTCCGTCGTATTGCTGGATGAAATTGAAAAAGCACATCCTGATGTGTTTAACATTCTCCTGCAAGTGCTGGACGACGGACATCTGACAGATAATAAAGGACGTGTGGTGAACTTTAAGAATACGATCATTATTATGACTTCCAATACCGGATCGCATTTGATTCAACAAAACTTCTCGACGTTAAACGAAGAGAACAGAGAAAGTGTAGTCGCAAAAACGAAGGATGAGGTATTTGAATTATTACAACAGACCATTCGTCCGGAGTTCTTGAACCGTATTGATGAAATCATTATGTTCACCCCGCTGGGTCGTGACGAAATCGGAGATATTGTACGGATGCAGTTTTCGCGGGTGCAGAAGCAACTGGCAGAGCAGCATATTTTTATTGAAGCAACGGAAGAAGCCTTGGATTGGCTGGCGCAATTGGGTTACGACCCTGCCTATGGCGCCCGCCCGTTGAAACGCGTAATTCAGAAACGCATACTCAATGAACTGTCTAAAGCTATTCTGGCGGATAAGGTGAGAAAAGATTCCATCATTAAGATCGACAGCTTCGATGGACAGTTTGTGTTTGTCGAGAAAGAAAGCGAAACCTCCATCTAGCGCTATTAAGACAAGAAGGCGGGATAGAAATATGTTCTATCCCGCCTTCTTTATGGATTATTTTATCCGGGTGGTTTCCGACGCGCAATAAGTTACTATTGGCGGTTGATTAGCTGTACGGCGGCCTCCAGTTGCGCATCCCTTCCCATTGCCAAAGCAGCAAGATTAACAGGAACTACTTGATCTGGAGGGTATCCGATGCCTTCGTAACTTTGATTATCCAACCCTTTGAGTTGTAATGAAGAGGTATAGACCAAGTCCATAAAGCTGGTCGAATACTGGCCGCCGTTGTACACAAAATTACCTGTTAAAGGCCCCATCGCTCCCCAAGTACGCTCCCCAATAAAGTGTCCGTTGGGCATCGCTTTTACCGCCATCGCTGTGATCTCGGCCATACTCACGGAATAACGATCGGCCAGCACCACGATAGGCGCAGTAATTTGCTTTGCATCGGCCACTGGATTCACTCTGGCAGGTATCCATGGCGTATAATCCAGTCGATTGTTATCTAGTTTTGATTTTGTATAAGCAAAATGTAGTGGGCTAGTAATCATACGACCCAACAGGAAGTCAAGGTCAGCCAATGCTCCACCGAAATTATTACGCACATCGATAATGATACCACGAGGCTGCTCTCCCTCCAACACATTGGTAAAGAAATGATCTAGAGTTGCGGCAAAAGCTTCGGAATTGTTATAGGTATTTCTCAAGTTAAAGGTATTGAAATACAGGTAAAAAATCCCCTCTTCCATGCTACCACTCACTGCAAAAGTTTGCCTACCTGGCGCATTTACCAGAGCTCGCGACGCGCCGGAATTCAAGTATATAGCCGGTATCGTATTGAAAAAGTGATTGGGATTGATTTGATTACGAAAATCTTCCATACGCTGCATACGCTGGAATGACGGATTGATCGAAGCAGAATCCCGTAAGATTGGTGACCGAAATTGAATAGAATAATGCCCATCCACCAAACCATTTGTCATCGTTTTGAAGTACGTATAACCTGTTCTCACATCTGCCGTATCATTGAGATTTAAATTCGCAAAAAGTGGCTTGTAGCGACGATATACCTGATCCCAATCTGTGGTATCTACATCCCAAAAAACATAATTATTATTCATACCATTCCAATAGGCCTCGAATATTTCTTCGAAGTTGCCACCAACATAATCGTTTGGACGTTCTAGCTCGGGCATATCTTTCCGGCATGAGCAAAATGCTAGGAGCATGAAGGGAATAGCGATAAGGAAAGAACGTGTTGTCAATGTATATATTTTCATTTTAGCTGTTTAAAATAAGTAATTGTGAAATAAAAAAACTAGCGCCCTCCAAAACCATAGAATACACCTACTTGTACACCAAGCGTATTATTATAGCGTGGAATTTGATTGACCATATAGTCTTTTTGCAAATCTGTGAGGCTGTAGTGATAACGGGCCTCAGCAAAGACCTTATAGCTTGGAGATACACGGTACTCCAAACCTACACCGGACAAAAGCCCGAGTTCCAGACGGCGATCACGCCGACTGTCAAAGGCTACACGCTCATCGTAATTGTACAAATCGATCAGATCAGTATATCGGAACAACTGCTCATCGTCTCCTAAATCACGGCCAGCAGAAAACACATCTGCACTAGCACCACGTATACGACTGCTTACCCAATAGCCTGCATAGCCTCCCAGATTCAAAAAGCCACGTAGATCTTCTCCTCCGAAGGAGAAATGAGCCATCAAAGGAGCCTGTAAAAAGCTATTGGTAAACTCACTTTCAATTCCTTCGAAAAATCCCGTTCGACGAACCGCGTAGTTCTTTTGTATATAGGTAAGATCCAATTGAACACCTAGCCAATCATATACGTGATACTGCATAGGAACGGCGACCTGGAAACCGTTGAGAGGGTAATGCCTCGTAAAGGAACGGTAACCATTATCAGTAGTTAAGGAATTTCGGGTATACCCGGCAGACAAACCAATTTCGTAGCGTTGTTGCTGAGCATATCCTTGCATCGCAGCCAAAGACGACAGGCTTACTAATAGGAGTAAAAGTTTTTTGTGCATAGTTTGAGCAGTAAAATTGTAATCAGTGAATAATATGTAGTTTAGTTATGATAGCGGAAGCGGTGAGCTCCGAGTGTGATTAAAATTCACTTCGTTATCAAAATTAAGTTAAAAAAAGGAAAAATCAAGTATCCGATGGATCTATTTATCAATTAAAAGTTAAAAAACTAACATATTATTGTTCAATATTCCTTTAACGTAATCTACTCACCTAAAAATGAAGCATCAAAAACGCACAAAGCAAACAATCTTAATTTTTAAAGGTTCGACTATTACTACTTAATATGTGTTGCTATAGCACCCTCAATTCCTAGTATGGTATGAAAATATTATTAACCGGTGCCACCGGATATATTGGTAAGCGAATTTTGCCGGCACTATTGCAAGAGGGTCATGAAGTTGTGTGTTTGGTACGGGATGCTGCACGCCTCCTGCATGACACGCACGAATCAGCCAAGCTGTCCGTTGTAGAAGCCGATTTGATGAAGCCAGCTTCGATGGATCAAATCCCTAAAGACATTGATGTGGCTTACTACCTGGTACATTCCATGGGAAGCGGAAGCAACAGTTTTAGTAATACCGAAAGAACGTCTGCCGAAAATTTTGCGGAAGCACTTCAAAAGACCCATGCTAAACAAATCATCTACCTCAGTGGCATCGTCAACAGCGATGTTTTAAGTGCCCATTTGGCCAGCAGAAAAGTAGTAGAAGATATTTTACGTGGAGGCGCTGTTCCAGTTACTGCGCTAAGGGCAGGTATCATTATTGGTTCTGGGAGTGCATCGTTTGAAATTATTCGAGATTTGGTCGAAAAGCTTCCTGTAATGGTCGCACCAAAATGGCTAAAAAGCCAATGCCAACCCATCGCTATTAGAAATGTGATTGAATTTCTGATTGGCGTACTACAGCAGGAAGAATTGTATGACCGACATATCGACATCTACGGCCCGGATCTGCTGACCTATCAGCAAATGCTGGAAGATTTTGCCAGCGTTCGCAATCTGAAACGCAAAATATACATTGTACCTGTGCTCACACCTAGGCTATCATCCTACTGGTTGTATTTGATCACATCCACCTCTTTTAGTTTAGCGCGACATTTAGTAGACAGCATGCGCATTGATGTCGTTCCGGTGGAAAACGAGTGGGCAGAAAAATTGGGCATTAACTTGATTTCTTACCGCGATGCAATCAAACTGGCATTTGGCAAGATAGAGCAAAATCTGGTGCTGTCCACTTGGAAAGAAGCGGGCACAAGACGTGCTATGCAAGGATTATCTACCTACGTGGAAGTGCCGGCGTTCGGCGTGTTGACAGATCGTAAAACCATTGCCCTGAACAATCCAGACGAAACCTTGAAAAGAATATTTGCGATTGGCGGACGTAATGGCTGGTACTATGGAAATTGGCTGTGGCAATTCAGAGGCTTTTTGGATCGCTTATTTGGAGGCGTAGGCCTGCGACGAGGCAGAAGAAATGCGCTCGAAACCGCTCCTGATGAGGTGCTTGATTTCTGGCGGGTACTGCTATCTAGCAGGCAAGAAAAAAGATTATTATTATACGCTGAAATGCGACTTCCCGGTGAAGCTTGGCTAGAGTTTCGCATTAATGAAAAAGAGGAACTGGAGCAAATTGCCACGTTTCGTCCGCACGGTATTGCAGGAAGATTATACTGGTACGCGATGCTCCCTTTTCATCTCTTTCTATTTAGGGGAATGATCAGAAACATCGCAAAATAATAAAATCGCTACACGTTAAATAACATTTATCATTGGCGTATGTTATTGCTTCAAACAGATAATTATGTGGTTTCTATGGGCATTGCTAGCCGCAATATCGGCAGCATTGGTAGTCGTATTGACAAAAGCAGGCTTGAAGAATGTGGATTCAAGTCTAGCATTTGCCATACAATCTATACTGATTCTCACCATTACATGGTCTGTCGTAATGTACCAAGGAAACTTCGCTGCGCTGAAAGAGATTGATAAGCAAGCTTGGATCTATCTGCTTAGTGCTGGCCTACTAACTACGTTGTCTACGCTTTTCTCCTACAAAGCGTTATCGATGGGCCCGGCATCCTATGTGGTCACCATAGAACGCACTTCTTTGGTGATAGCTATTTTATTATCCGTCATTTTCCTGAAAGAGAAGATCACTTGGCAACTTATTGTAGGTGCGGGAGTTATGGTTGCCGGTGCGGTACTCATTGCGTTGTCCGATCGGCCAGAGTAACAAACAACACATAGAGTACCATCAATAAGCACTATGATAAGGTCCAGCTATTCCTCTGCCTGTTGTATAGCTGAAATAACGTGAGATTTTTGTTGGAAGGTAAAACTATCGCCAACACCTTTGCCCAATAATAACTGTCCTATTGGCGACTGTAAAGATACGACGAAAACGATTTGATCCAAACAAGTTACCTTCCCAATTCCAATAGACAAGAAATACAAGCCCGTTTCTGTTTTTACCAAACTACCTAAACGCGCGCGGTTTTCCTTGGTTGGAGGCAGTGAGGGAATCGATTGTAATACTTGCTGATCTTTCTGTGCTTCCTTAAGCTGTCGTTGCAGACGGTCGAGATCTTGCTGTATCATTTCGCGAGAGGTCTCATACTTATCTCCCGCGCTGCTTTTTGTATCACTTATTAAGGAATCCTGCGATAAATCCAAAGAGGTCTCTATTTGCTTTATTTTCTCCATAATCAAAGTCGAGCATTGCGCTAAAAGCGCTGGATAAAAAGTAGGATTCATGAGTACAAAATAAGAAAGGGATAAAGATAAGATATATTGCCCATATGAGTAGGTTATCTGAGTTGATGATCCATATATTCGCGTCTACAAATGGCTTAACGTACTGGGAGTAGTCGAATTATAATCTGTTAGATCTTAAAAATTACTGTTTGGTTATTTTTTGCTTTTCGAATATATTTTCTACCTTTGCACTTCCGTGTATACGGAGACGATTTAATTAACATAACATATTAAACAAATGCAACAGTACGAATCTGTCATTATTCTTACCCCGTTGCTTTCTGAAGATGCTGCGAACGAAGCGATTGCGAAGTTCAAAAATATTCTTGTAGAGGGCGGAGCCGAAATTGTCGCTGAAGACAATTGGGGTTTGAGAAAATTAGCGTATCCAATCCAGAAAAAAACGACTGGATTTTATCACTTAACTGAATTCAAGGCTTCGGGTGAATTAATCAAAAAATTAGAGCTTGAATACAAGCGTGATGAGCGCGTGATGCGTTTCCTTACTATCGCATTGGATAAGCATGCACTTGCTTACAATGAGAAGAAACGTAGCGGAGCATTCAACAAGAAAACAGAAACCAAAACTGAGGAGGTAGCAGGCTAATGGCTAACGAGAACATTCAATACGTAACAGCCCCTAAAGTAGAGGACAACCGTAAAAAATACTGTCGTTTCAAAAAGAACGGTATTAAGTATATCGATTATAAAGATGGTAACTTCCTATTGAAGTTTGTAAACGATCAAGGTAAAATCTTACCTCGCCGTCTTACTGGAACATCACTGAAATTTCAACGTAAAGTAGCTCAAGCCGTTAAACGTGCACGTATTATCGGACTATTGCCTTACGTAACTGATTCACTTAAATAGAGAGGTATACGATAATGGAAGTTATATTAAGACAAGATGTTAAACACCTTGGAGAGAAAGACGATGTCGTAGTAGTAAAGCCAGGTTATGGCCGTAACTACCTAATTCCTCAAGGATTTGCTGCTTTGGCAACATCATCAGCAAAAAAAGTGCTAGCAGAAAACATTAAGCAAGCACAATTTAAGCAAGAAAAAATCCAGAAGGATGCTGCTGAATTGGCTACTAAATTAGAAGCTATTAAATTAACTATCGGAGCTAAAGCTGGCGAAAGCGGCAAAATCTTCGGTAAAGTAAATAGCCTTCAGATTGCTGAAGCGTTGAAAGCACAAGGTTATGAGGTGGATCGCCGCCGCATTACTTTCGAAGAAGAGCCTAAAAACTTAGGTGAATATGTAGCTAACCTTAACTTACACAAAGAAGTAAAGGTACAAGTTCCTTTTGAAGTAGTAGCTGAGTAAGCTCGCATACCGCAATAAAAATTATAAAGGGAATATCATTTGATATTCCCTTTTTTGTTACTTTTATCTTAAACATAAGACTCTCGTTATGAATGTAAAAAGTATCATCTCCGCCATCATTCTCGCCACCGTTATCATCGTTTTATTTTTCAATAGAGAAGAAGCAACTTTTTGGCTATTTGGAACAATTCACACATCCAAGTTGATTATACTCGGTATATTCTTCTTACTTGGTATGATAGCAGGAGGTTTTTTATTCAGGCGTCGCAAAAAGAAAGAATACAGTGTAAGCAATTTCCATAACACGGATTCAGATCTGAACGATACAACCCCTATAGCACCGACATCGAACTTATCCGATGCTGATCGCGATTATCTACGTAGAGATTAATGCGAATTACTTCTTAATGTGCCGATTTTTCTTCTAAAATTCGCACTAAGGATTTTACGCGATTTACGGATGTAAAGGTTTGAGGTTCATCCATTCCTTGTATCGCAAAGTTTTTATGTTTGGCAGTAGATACGTGGACTTCTTTTGCGGAGCTATGTATGCTCGTGGCTCTAGTATAGTCCAAAATTTCTTGTATATTCTTTTCGTCCACGCCTGATCCAGGCATAATTTCGATACGACCAGCTGCTTTTTCAATCAATTGCCGAATCAGATCTCTCCCTTCCCATGCCGTTTGCGCTAGGCCTGAAGTCAAGATGCGTGTACAGCCCAAATCGATAATTGCTTCCAATGCTTCAAACGGATTGCTACACAGATCAAATGCCCGATGAAATACGACTGGCATTGCGCCAGCAGCTGCGATTAGCTCTCGCATTTGAGGGTGATTAACTTTTCCGTTTTCATCTAGCGCTCCAATCACCACGCCATCACAACCCATTTCTTTACAAAATTGAATATCATGGATCATTTCTTCAATTTCCAAATTGGAATAAATGAAATTACCTGATCTTGGACGGATGAGTACGAAGATGCCAATTGCTAGATTTTTGCGTGCTAGCTCAATCTGCGCATGCGTTGGAGTCAATCCGCCACTTTCTAAGTTTTGACAGAATTCAATTCGACAGGCTCCCCCTTCCTGTGCGGCTATTGCCGAAGTGGGCGAACTACTGCAAATTTCTAATACATACTTTCCTATCACTTTTTCTGATTTCATGGTGAGCAAATATAAGGAAAGCTACCAAAGAGGTCATAGATAAAAAAATTGTTAAGTAGTTGGTTTCTTCTCGGAGATTGTTTCGATGATTAGAAAACCGACCAACGGCAAAAAAAATAGTATATACAACATCGTATAATACTTCCAAATTGGAATACTCCCATTTGCCTTTAATCGTCGCACTTTGTCTAAACCTCGTACGATCAAATACGCACACAAAGGAATAACAAACAATAATACAATCTCTTTTACTCCCATAATATCAGCGGTTACTAATAAATTATATTCCTAAATATAAGAACTTTGTTTCCAAAAACATTGCCTCGGATGAATTTTCATAGACTATCACACCAAACCAATTTTATTATTTTTAACAATCTAGCCATCAGCAAATCCACTATATTTACTTCTTAAAATATGGAATTATGGATAATGGATTTAATTGGTCTACACTAGACTTCGTAGTTGCAGGTGCGATCATCCTGCTATTCGTTTTAGGACTCAAGTGGATATTAAAAAGGGTTAACAAAAAATACCGACTCGTCGCATCTGCTGGATTGGTACTTTTTACCGTAATAATCTGGGCAGAATTAGCGGTAGGAATATTTAGCTCTGTTCTTGCTGGAAGCTGATAATTAATTTTTATTTTAGAAGATAGAATAATCGGTCTACCTATACACCATCATTAATCTCCATATCTCCTAAATAATGAAAAACTACATTCTGGTATCTCTTATCTTAGCAAAATTCCTCATTCAATTTTTCTTAATAAGCCCAGAATACGAATTGCATCGCGATGAGTTGCTACATCTTGACCAAGCCAATCATCTGGCTTGGGGATACCTATCTGTGCCCCCCGCAACATCTTGGATTTCTTACCTCATCAAATTGCTGGGCAATTCCATCTTTTGGATCAAATTCTTTCCCGCATTATTTGGAGCACTAACGATTCTTGCCGTCTGGAAAACGATCGAAGCATTAAAAGGAAACCTATTCGCTTTACTATTTGGTTCGTTGTGTGTCACTTTTTCTGTGTTGTTTCGATTAAACACATTGTATCAACCCAATTCCTTAGACGTACTTTGTTGGACATCATTTTACTTTTTCTTGATCAAGTTTCTAAATCAACGACAAGCGAAGTGGATATACCTATGTGCTATCATATTTGCTTTAGGCTTTCTAAACAAGTATAACATGATCTTCTTACTGCTTGGCTTATTGCCTGCACTGATGATCACTAAGGAGCGAAGGATTCTACTCCATAAAAATGTGTATTATGGCGTTGCTATAGTTATTGCATTAATTACGCCGAATCTAATTTGGCAGTTTCAAAATAACTTCCCGGTGTTTCATCACCTCAACGAGCTCTCGGAAACACAACTTGTGCATGTAGATAGATGGAATTTAATTCTTTCACTCCTGCTCTACTTCCCTGGAACTTTCGTAGTTATTCTATTTGGTTTGTATGCACTAGCGCGCGATTCCGCTTTCGAAAAATATCGGACTTTCTTTTGGTCTTTCTTCTCAACAATACTTATCTTTTTATTTTTTCGAGCAAAAGATTATTACGCCATCGGAATCTACCCAATATACTTTGCTTTCGGCTCTGTTTATATAGCTTCATTATGTGAAAGCAGAATTGGCAAAGTATTGAAGCCAATCCTAATTGCCCTACCGATTTTATTCTTTATACCAATCTATAACATCGCATTTCCCAACAAAGATCCGGAGTACATTGTAAATAACCCAGATTTGTACCGAAAATTTGGAATGTTAAAATGGGAAGACGGTAAAGAACATTCGCTTCCTCAGGATTTTGCTGATATGTTGGGATGGAAGGAGCTAGCCTATAAAGTAGATCGTATTTACAGTGGAATTCCAAACAAAGAACAGACGCTCATATTGTGCGATAATTATGGACAAGCTGGAGCAATAAATTACTATTCGAAGCAAGGGGTCAGAGCCGTATCATTCAGTGCGGATTATCTAAATTGGTTTGATTTTCAACCGCAGTATATTAATTTAATTCGTGTAAAAAATGCAAATGAAAGAAATAGGGAAATGGCCGAAACGTCGCCTTATTTTGAACAATCTTTGGATGTCGACTCGGTCACCAATCCTAACGCTAGAGAGCATGGAACAGTTATATTCTGCTTTTTGAGATCAAAAATCGACATCAATGAAAGAGTAAAAAAAGAAGTGGAAGAGGAACAGGCTTTTATGAAAAGGTAATCGGTATAAGAAACCCCTATTTCTTATTTATAAAGCGATCTATTGGTCTACATAAATTTGTTTATATTCGCTCATCGTCACTTTTTATAGCGAATAACAGGTCAAAGATGCGTAGTAATAAGAAATCATATTCTGCCGGAAGGATTATCCTTTTTGTCCTGGTATTATCGGTTGCGATTGGACTAATAATTCAACAGCCTGCCATGATTCTACTCCAAGAACATGGATTTAATCCGGCATTCCATGGTACAATTAGTAGTTGGATGATTTATCTGGTATTGCTTGTAACCGCGATTTATGGATACAAAATACTACAAAGCCAGTTAACAGTACAACGCGAGCAAACCAGCCTCAGTAAGCTGTATGCTTATCACATCAGATCACAACATCATGCCGATATTAGTTTCGTAGCAGAAAGCTTACCCGCACAAGAGGAGTCCCGTTATTTTCTAAAACCATCTTTTAAAATCACGAAGAAGAATGCATGGAATCTTCGGGTAGAATCTGACCTGAACCATAGCCTTTCCCAGCCTTATTCGATTAAAAGAACTCCGGGCGGTTATACCTCTGCTGCCGCTAACTTGGAGGAAGGCAGCATGCTAACGGTGACCGTATCAGAGAATATACTAGATTCACTTTCAGACACTATTCCTTCGAAGCAGGAGCCTTTACAAGAAGCGGAGCTACCGATCATTGCCTCGTATAAGATTAAATTCTGGTATCAAGATGAGTTTGGCTTAAATTACAGCAAAACATTCATACTGTCCTATTCACAGCAAGATCAAAAATTACAATGCATTTCTTCGAATGTAGACTACCTTTAAAAATTTTCAGAATTTTACTTGGTTTAAAGGAGAAAACTGAAGCGAAAGGTTTATTTATTCTTATATTTGCTTTACTATGAGATGGATAACGCTAATACTCCTCACCTACTTAACGGCGCTCTTTGCCGTTCCGTGTAGTGATGCAGCAGCCCTCTCTAACCGTACAGATGTGGCATCACCTGCTCCCTCTCATGATCATGCGGATCATACCACAGACGCCTGCTCTCCATTTTGTATATGTACTTGTTGTGGAATATCGATTGAGAGTCCCCAAAACTACTATTTAGAATTATCAACCCCATTTTTCTCTTACAGAACAGATAAAACTATCATCAAGGATCTTCTGATGATCGATAATTTCTTGTCTTCTATTTGGCAACCGCCAAAATACTAATCTTCCATTCTTCTTACGTGCTATGTCCGCTCAGTTACGGATAAGCTAGGATGTTACCTATCGCATGGCGCCTTAATTGGCGACAGTATGTCGATATATACTCCTTTTCAGCATCTTTTTATCCCCATGGCGTAACCTGACTAGTATTTTCTGATACTTCTGGTTTTCATGTCGTTGGGAATGATCTGGACATAGCCAAACTATTTCATTCATAAAATAAACAGATCGTGTTAGATAGTATTATAAGATTTAGTATTAAGAATAAGATCATCATCGGAATGATGACCCTAGTTCTTATTATTTGGGGAATGTGGAGCGCCACTAAACTCCCCATTGATGCGGTACCAGACATTACTAATAATCAGGTACAGATTTTCACTTCATGTCCGACGCTTGCTGGTCAGGAAGTGGAGCAACTGGTTACTTTTCCCATCGAACAAAGCATCGCCAATGTACCAGATATTGAAGAGATAAGGAGTATATCTCGTTTTGGGCTTTCCGTGATCACTGTCGTTTTTAAAGAAGAAGTCGATATCTATTTTGCCCGACAGCTCATTAACGAGCGGATGAAAGAGGCCTTGGAAAACATCCCTGCCGGAATCGGAACACCAGAGATGGCTCCCGTAAGTACAGGTCTTGGCGAAGTATACCAATACATTATACACCCTAAAAAAGGGAGTGAAAATAAATATTCTGCGAAAGATCTGCGCACGATGCAGGATTGGATCGTAGCCAGACAGTTGTACGGCACGCCAGGCATTGCGGAAGTCAATAGTTTCGGTGGAGAATTAAAGCAGTACGAAGTATCCGTAAATACTGATCGGCTTCGTGCCATGGGTGTCACCATACCCGAGGTTTTTTCCGCTTTGGAAAGCAATAATCAAAACACAGGTGGTGCCTATATTGATAAAAAGCCCAATGCTTATTTTATTCGAGGCATTGGCTTGATCACTACACTGGAAGATATTGAAAATATTCCGGTCAAAACAGATGGTACTGTCCCTATATTGATTAAAGACGTAGCCCAGGTTGGTTTTGGTAGTGCTGTTCGCTATGGCGCCCTCACCTTCAATGGGGAGGTCGATGCGGTAGGTGGTGTAGTGATGATGTTAAAAGGCGAAAACAGCAACAATGTCGTCAACCGTATTAAAGAAAAGCTACCCACCATACAGAACTCCCTACCAGATGATGTAGTGATCGAAGCGTATCTCGATCGGACGGATTTAGTAGGAAGAGCGATGCAAACCGTTCAAAAAAATCTTATAGAAGGAGCCTTAATCGTAATCTTTGTGTTGGTTATTTTTTTGGGCAATCTACGGGCAGGCCTGATCGTTGCCTCTGCTATCCCACTTGCACTACTATTTGCTTTAGGCATGATGAATGTCTTCGACGTGAGCGCGAATCTGATGAGCCTCGGAGCTATAGATTTTGGTTTGATCGTTGACGGTGCCGTTATCGTGGTGGAGGCCACACTTCACCATTTGGGGTTGAGAAAATCAACTCAAAAAATGACACAATCCGAAATGGACGATGAAGTCTTTAATTCGGCAGCCAAAATACGTACACAGGCCGCTTTTGGTGAAATCATCATCCTAATCGTCTACATTCCTATTCTAACATTGGTAGGTGTAGAAGGCAAAATGTTTACCCCAATGGCTCAGACTGTTGGTTTTGCCATCTTTGGAGCACTCCTATTATCACTTACCTATATCCCAATGATGTGCGCGCTATTCCTACCTAAACAATGGACAGGCAAAAAAACCTGGAGCGACCGATTTATGGAGAAGCTACATGCTTTCTACGCCCCATTATTGCAGAAAGCAATACGTATCAAGTACGTGATTGTTATTGCTACCGTCGCCCTTTTCGCCTTCAGCATCTTTCTTTTTAGCCGTATGGGCGCAGAATTCATGCCTCAGCTGCAAGAAGGGGATTTTGCTTTTCATTGTATCCTGCCACAAGGGAGCTCACTCAGTCAGAGTATAGAAACGTCCATGCAGGCCTCAAGAATTATTCGGGAATTTGATGAAGTAGATATGGTGGTTGGAAAGACGGGTGCAGCAGAAGTACCTACCGATCCCATGCCACCAGAGGCAACCGACCTCATGGTGGTACTCAAACCAATTGACGAATGGACATCCGGCAGATCGTATGACGAGCTCGGCGAGGCCATTATGGAAAAACTAGAAGTAATACCAGGTGTATTTTTTGAGAAAAACCAACCGATTCAAATGCGATTCAATGAATTAATGACAGGTATTCGACAGGATGTAGCGGTCAAGATCTTCGGAGAAGACATGGATAGTCTAGCCATTTATGCCGAACGGGTAAACCAGATCGTGCAATCTGTACAAGGCACCACGTCTCCTCAAGTAGAGCAAGTGAGCGGTCTTCCAGAAATCAACATCGAGTACGATCGCACCAGAATGGCCAATTACGGACTCACGGTTCAACTGGTCAATGATATCGTCAGCACAGCATTTGCCGGAAAGAGTGCCGGTGTTGTTTATGAAAATGAAAGGCGATTCGATTTGGTCGTACGCTTAGGTACGGCGTACCGCACCAGTATAGATGATGTCAGCAACCTGATGATTCCGACACCACAAGGTAACCAGATTCCCCTGTATCAAGTAGCGCAGATTACCAACAAATTAGGCCCTGCCCAGATCAGCCGGGAAGAAGGGAAACGCCGGATCGTCATCGGCTTCAACGTCGCTGGGCGTGACGTACAGAGTGTAGTAGAAGATATTCAACAAAAATTATCTACGGAAGTACAACTGCCTACAGGATATTATTTTACCTATGGTGGACAGTTTGAAAATCTACAAAAAGCGAGTGATCGACTCATGATCGCGGTGCCGGTTTCTTTACTATTAATTTTCATGTTGCTTTATTTCACTTTTCATTCCTTCAAGCAGGCCATTTTAATTTTCACCGCAATACCAATGAGCGCCATCGGTGGTATAGTAGCTTTGCTCCTACGCGATATGTCATTCAGTATCAGTGCCAGCATAGGTTTCATTGCTCTTTTCGGCGTAGCGGTACTTAATGGTATTGTATTGATCGGTAAGTTTAATCAATTGGAAAAAGAAGGCATGAACAATATTTTTGAACGCGTGAAGGAAGGTACACGAATCCGTTTACGCCCGGTGTTGATGACTGCTGCTGTGGCCTCTTTAGGTTTCCTTCCTATGGCGATTAGCACCAGCGCTGGAGCCGAAGTACAAAAACCTTTGGCTACCGTAGTAATAGGAGGATTAATAACCGCTACGTTTTTAACCCTGTTTGTACTTCCGCTATTGTACGTCATTTTCTACTCGAACTTTAGATTTGGGCGCAGAAATAAAGCCGTAACAACGCTAGCTGGACTACTCCTATTATTTACCTTGGGCATTAATGCCGCACAGGCACAAGAGAAATTAACAGTTGATGATGCCATTAGTCGTGCGGTATCTGCCAATTTGGATGTACAATCCAGAAGCTTAGCTGTTCGCGCTGCGGAAAGCTTACGCAAAACGACGGGTGAATTACCGAAAACTGCGGTCAATTTCCAATATGGGCAAAATGAAGGATTTGAATATAATGACGGAATCTCAATTAGTCAAAACATCCCGTTTCCATCTCTCTTCGGTGCAAAACGTGATGCGGCAAATGCACGGGTAGACGCATCGATATCGGCAAGAGCCATTTCGATCAATGAACTAAAAAGACAGGTACGTACCTATTACTATCAGATAGCCTATTACGACAACAATGCCATCACCTTGAAATCATTGGATAGCATATATCAAGATTTCATTAAGGTGGCTGAGCTGAGGTATCGTACAGGCGACACGCCTAAAGTTGACATCAGCACTGCTGAAACAAAACGCGGGGAAATAATGGTGATGCTTATGCAGAACAATACCGCACGTAAAAATGCGTATCAGAGCTTACAGAACCTCTTGGGTAATACAGGAGATTTTGAAATTGTAACAGCGGGCAATTACCAACCTTTGAGCATTCTAAATGTCATCGATAGTAACGATGTATCGACCAATCCACAAGTGCAAGCGCTATATCAACAGGCGAAAATAGCCGAAATGGATAAAAAGGTAGAAAGAGCGACTGGACTTCCAGATTTCACACTGGGCTATAGTAATATCTCTTTGATAGGTAACCTCAGCAGAAATGGAATAGAACAATTTTATGACCGTGGGCAGCGTTTTCAATTTGTCGATGTCGGCATATCTATTCCACTTACATTCGGGGCTACTAAGGCGCGCATTAAATCGCTTGATTTTCAAAAGCAAGCTGCAGTAACCGCCGCAGCGTGGCAGCAGCAACAATTGCAGACC
This sequence comes from Sphingobacterium sp. lm-10, assembly GCF_023554555.1. Lineage (NCBI taxonomy): Bacteria > Pseudomonadati > Bacteroidota > Sphingobacteriia > Sphingobacteriales > Sphingobacteriaceae > Sphingobacterium > Sphingobacterium sp. lm-10. The sequence continues at coordinate 199,886 of NZ_JAMJWC010000001.1, read as the reverse complement.
GATCACACCAATACCGTCAGACAATACGAACAAAGCCTCTATCAATATCAATACTTTAGGGATCAAGCATTACCCAATTCGGAAGAAATCATAACTGCCGCACAACTGAGTTATAGAACCGGAGATATTACCTACATGGAATACCTATTCTCCTTACAGACTGCGACGGATGTAAAACTTAATTACTTAAAGAGTATCCAGCAAGTAAATGAAGCTGTGATTCAAGTTTATTACCTCATCAATAAATAGTACGATTATGAAACGATATATCACTAAGACGCTGTTTGTGTTTGGGTTTATACTAACCGCTATAAGCCTGAATGCCTGCAGCTCAAACACGACTAATAAAGCAGCAGTAAAAGCAGAAAATGGAGATGATCACGATGATGATCATCATGGAGAGTCATCGATTGTGGCGCTAAGCCAAGCTCAAATGAATGCTGTAGGCATTAAACTAGGCGATTTGGAAACAAAAAACCTGACGGCCAACATCACGGTGAATGGCGTACTCCGTGTGCCAAATCAAAACAAAGCCGATATTACTTCCTTGTATGGCGGTGTGATCAAAAGCTTACGTGTCGAATTGGGACAGCGGGTTAGCAAAGGTCAGGTTGTGGCTACCATTGAAAACCCTCAATTTGTGCAGTTCCAAGAGGAATACATAACCACAGCGAGCCGTATTATGCAAGCGGAACAAGAACTTAGCCGACAACAGGAGCTTAACGAGGGAAATGCAGGGGCAAAACGTAACCTGCAAAACGCTACGGCAGAATTAGCGACATTGCGCACTCGTCGAGCATCCTTGCGCCAGCAAATCCAGATGATGGGAATAAATCCAGATAGGGTGAGCGATGCCAACCTACAAAATTTGTTACAGGTAACGAGTCCAGTGAATGGTGTGATCAGTCAGGTTTATGCTAAAGTGGGTAGTTACGTAGACGTATCGTCTGCCATAGCAGAAGTATTGGATAATAGTCAGCTTCACCTCGATCTGCAGGTTTTTGAGAAAGATTTACCAAAGATCAAGATTGGCCAGGTGATTAACTTCGTTCTTACCAATAATCCTACGACCTCCTATCAAGCAAAAGTATTCAATGTTGGGTCGTCCTTTCAAAATGAAAGTAAAACGATCGCAGTTCATAGTACCATACAAGGTAACAAGACCGGCCTTATTGATGGTATGAATGTGACAGCGGCATTGAGCATCGCCGATGTAGCAACGCTAGCCGTGCCCAACTCCGCGATCGTGGAGTCAGAGGGAAGATCATACTTATTTGTCCAAACTGATGATGAAGAATCAGCAGTACATGTACACACAGACGGCGATAACCATGAGGATAAACAAAAAAGCGAAGAAGAACCACACGTACATGTAGCCGGTGAAGCACATGATCACGAAAAAGAAAACACAAAACAAAAGACGGATACAGTACATTTTGAGCGGATCGAAATAGTCAAAGGAGTCTCCTATCTGGGATATACAGGAATTACGTCCGTGAAAAGCCTTCCGAAAAATGCGAAAATCGTCGTCAGTGGAGGATTTTTTATTAATGCTAAACTAAATGACACAGGCGAAGCAGGACACGCCCACTAATTATGACGTTTTATAGATAAAATAGCCTTTATTTGATAGACGACATGATCGATAAAAATCAGATTTACTAAAATCATCACCATGAAACACGAACATATTTATAACGATAAAGGAGAAAGGATTTGCTGCAATCAAACACAGAAAGTGTATAGCAACGCAGGTGCAGAAAATCTATTGCTACCCGAATCGCCTTTGGAGAAACATGCTGGAATGGAGCAGGAAGTCGTGATACAACATCATGATGATGGACATGATCATACCCATAGCGAGAAAGCGACCTGGTTGCTATTTCTAGCACCCATAGCATCACTTACCTTATTGTTATTGGCCATCGGTTTTGACAATTGGATACAATTAGACTGGTTTACAGGTGCACCACGATTAATCTGGTATGTAGTAGCTTACTTAATCGTTGGGCTTTCGGTGATGCGCGATGCCTTGCAAAGTATCATAAAAGGAGAAGTGTTTTCAGAGTTTTTCCTGATGAGTATAGCTACGCTCGGGGCATTTTATATTGGTGAATATCCAGAAGGTGTGGTCGTGATGTTATTTTATGCCATCGGTGAAGTATTTCAGACTTTAGCAGTTTCGCGTGCAAAAAGCAATATAAAAGCTTTATTGGATCAACGACCAGACGAAGTAACGCTGCTAGAGGGAAACACACCAAAATTAGTGAAAGCAGAAAATGCACAGATAGGCGATGTCATACAACTTAAGCCCGGAGAAAAACTGGGATTAGATGGAGAACTGGTGTCCGAGCGGGCGGCTTTCAACACCGCAGCACTAACCGGCGAAAGTAAGCCGGATTCCAAGACAAAAGGCGACTTTGTACTAGCCGGGATGATCAATCTGAATACAACTAGTCGAGTACGCGTTACTGCTGCCTACAAAGACAGTAAACTCAGTAAAATTTTGGAATTGGTACAAAATGCCACTACACAGAAAGCGCCAACAGAATTATTTATTCGAAAATTTGCTAAAGTGTATACGCCCATCGTAGTGTTACTTGCCATAGCCATCGTTTTAGTCCCTTATCTTTTGGTGCAGCATTATGAGTTTGATACCTGGCTATACCGTGCCCTTGTTTTCTTGGTGATATCCTGTCCATGTGCCTTGGTCATATCCATACCCTTAGGCTACTTCGGCGGCATTGGAGCAGCCAGCCGAAATGGCATTCTTTTCAAAGGCAGTAATTTTTTAGATGCTATGGCCAATGTACAACACGTGGTGATGGATAAGACCGGCACGATGACAGAAGGTGTATTTAATGTACAAGAGATCAAATTTGACCCGGCTTTTGATGAAAAGCATATCCTCGCCTTGGTAAATGCGATCGAGAGTATGAGTACACACCCGGTCGCTACTGCTATTCATAAACACGTAGGAGACGTAGACCGCTCTATCGTACTGCAGGATGCAGAAGAGATCGCGGGTCAGGGACTAAGAGCCATGGTGGATGGGAAAGAACTGCTAGTGGGTAATTTTAAACTCATGGACAACTTTGCTATTGATCATAAAGTCGATGTTTCTTCCATTATCTACACCGTCATTGCGGTAGCTTATGGAAAACAATTTGTAGGATATATAACCATCGCGGATACCATAAAAACTACTGCATGGGAAACCATCAATCAGCTTAGCAACTTACATGTTCGCACGACGATGCTCAGTGGGGATAAAAATACTGTGGTGCAATATGTGGCCAAAAAATTGCGTATCGATCAGGCCTATGGAGATCTATTACCAGAAGATAAAGTGAATAAGGTAAATGAAATAAAGGCGAAAAAAGAATCAGTAGCCTTTGTGGGGGACGGCGTGAATGATGCGCCTGTAGTAGCGTTGAGTGATGTGGGCATTGCGATGGGCGGACTTGGAAGTGATGCGACTATCGAGACGGCCGATGTGGTTATTCAGGATGATAATCCTTTAAAAATCCCGATGGCCATTCGCATCGGCCAGAAAACAAAAAGCATCGTTTGGCAAAATATCACCTTAGCATTTGTGGTAAAAGCAATCGTGCTTATTTTAGGCGCAGGAGGTTTAGCGACCATGTGGGAAGCCGTATTTGCGGATGTAGGCGTCTCTCTGATCGCTATCCTCAACGCGATCCGTATTCAGCGGAGCAATTTCAACAAGCCATCGCAGAGAAAGGTTTAAAGTGCGGCATAGTCGGAGGCGAGCGATCATTTTTCGAGTAAGAATAGATCGCTCGTGTTTTCAACCTGTATTCTAAAGATCCATTCACATTTAAGATGGTTGGTTCTTAAAAACTGTATCGCAACCCGAATTGCATTTGCCAACGTGATGCGAAGAAATCTATGGAATAATCAGTCACGTTGCTTTCGTTAAATGTATATAAAGGATAAGCTGTCGCAGACCCTACCTGTCCTGCAACAGGAGTAAGTCCTACGCTCGAGGTGGAGTTAAACGTATTGGGCGAAAAATATTGGATACCCCAATTTCTAGACAATAGGTTTGTCACGTTGATGATATCGTACGTGAATGTGATGGTTTGTGTACGCTTGCCTTCGCGCATAATATTGAAGTCTTGCGAGAATCTAAAATCTGCTTGATAGTTCCATGGCGTACGCGCGCCGTTCCGTTCTGTAAACCTCCCCCGTCTGCCGCTTAGGTAGCTATCGCCATTTATATAAGCATCGAATGCGGCGGATTGCGCTCTGCCCTCGTCTGTCTGTGCAAAGAACATTCTGGTCTCATCAATAGAGGGAATGTAAGCCAAGCCAATGTTTTGAGCAGTTCCATTGATCGTCCGATTCACAAATCCTAGTATGTACGGCAATCCAGATTGTGCATTGAAAAACAAGGAAAAGTTAGACAGCATCTTTCCAGCACCATTCCAATCTGTCCTATAATTCAACGTACTCACGATGCGGTGGCGAACATCGAAATTGGAATAAGCCAGCGTCGGATTATTTGGATTAAGAGATTGATTAAACTGCCAGTTAGATTCCATAGAATTACGGATACCATTGGTATTGTCTTTGGACTGTCCGTACGTGTAGGCTGTCATGATATCCAAGCCATGTGTAAAGCTTTTAGAAACCTGCCCTGTTAAGCTATACCGATATCCTTGGTTTGTATTGGACAATAAATAAGCATTAGTATACAATGGATTGATGGCCTGCGAACCGTCTACCGGACGGTAAATAGGTTGCTGTCGGTCTGTATCGTAGGGTAAATAAATAGGATTATCCCGCAGATTGACGTACGTGAATTGCAAATCGCTGATCACCCTAGTATAAATACCTTCTAATGTAAACTTCCAACGATCTTCTGTTAAGTAGTCGAAGGCCAGATGACTTCTCCAGGCTTGTGGCATCTTGAAATTGTTATCAATCAAATCCACTTGCGTAGCACCCGTCACATCGTTAGGGTTCACTCCTTGATTCTGGACAAATCCCGCTGCCCCCACTCCTGTCATGGCGTCACGAATTGGATCAGAACCAGTAACTGGCGTTACAATATTATTGCCGGAATACGTATATCTTCTATCAAATGCGCCGTAGCTATCCCCATTGTTATAATAAGCGTACCCTAGCCAAGCAAATGGGATTCTTCCGGTAAAAACACCTGTACCCCCGCGCATGACTAATTGCTGATTGCCCAGTACATCGTAATTAAACCCTAAACGTGGCGATACCTGCACCTGACCAAGGAATTGATTGCGAATAGCACTCGGTTGTGTATAGGTAAATGTAGTGCCATATTGCGGATCGATCGGAGATTCGGTTGTTTTTGGACTTAGGCTAGGTTTGTCTGGCATTTGTGCCATATCAAAACGTATACCTGGAGATAGGTGTAGGCGTTGACCGATCTGTATATCATCTTGTGCATAAAGGCTATATAGATTAACGCGAAACTGAGCTGGCGGATTATCGATGATATTATCTCTGGTATTGTCTAGGTAATTGAAATTAGTTCGGACACGATCAGGACGATTGTTTAAAAAATCATCGACGCTCCCGTAATTTACACGTCCATTCCATGAATTCACAAAGCCATAATTGATATTGTAAAACTCATTATGCGTACCAAAGGTAAAATGATGATTGTCTTTGATCCAAGTAAAATTGTTCGTTAATTCAAAAGTACGCTGTTTCAAATCAAAAATACTGGCCTCTCTATCCGTACCCAAAAAGATCGTACCGCCAGCAGAAGATATTTCAATTTGTGGCAAAGCAGCATCAGAAGACGGACTTCTGTAATCATGAATGCTAGAATAGCCAAGCAAAAAACTATTAGACATCGTGCTATTAAAATGGCTTTTCAACTCTGCCACCGTGGAATTTTGATTATTCACCTGGCGGAAATCGATACTTCCAAAACGGAAGTTTTGCTGATCGCGCTCCAAGTTGGTGGCTTGCGAGAAGATCGTATTGTTGCGCACCGACAAATTATGCTTGTCGTTGATGATCCAGTCTACCCGGTTAAAGAACTTGTTGGACCGAGAAAAGGTATTGTAATCTCCATATTCTCCAGCATCTAGATTATACCTAGAGGCCATATAATCGGTAATTTGTCTTGCTTGTTCTAAGTTGATAATCGGCATATCTGCTGAACCAGCTGCCAAAATCACAGGATCCTGCCTGCGGGTGATCTCTTGATTAGTAAAGAAGAATAATTTGTTCTTTATAATCGGGAAACCTAATCGAAAGCCAGTCTGATATTCGTAAAAAGAAGAAGGTAATCTGGAGTCATCACCTGCTCGATTTCTTCCTGTGATAGTGGCATTTCTTCCAAAAACGTATACAGATCCGGTAACCTCATTGCTACCGCTCCGCGTCACTGCGTTGATACTTCCACCTAAAAAATTTCCAATCTTTACGTCGAAAGGCGCTAAATAAACTTGAATATCTTGTATTGCATCCAGCGAAACAGGATTTGTCCGCGTGCTGCTTCCTGGTTGGCCAGAGGTATTGCCCTGCCCTCCTAGCGACGGACTGAAACCAATCGCATCATTATTAATAGCTCCATCTAATGTGACATTATTATACCTAAAATTGGTACCCATAAACGAGTTATTTGAACTTTGCGGGGTCGTACGTGTGAAATCTTGTAAACTACGGCTGATGGATGGCATCACCTTGATCTGTTTCTCATTTATTCGTGTACCGCCTCTAATATTCTGATTGGCTCGACCATATACCACTACATCATCGATCACAGCAGATTCTTCCTGTAGTACAAAATGGTAATTTGACAGACCTAAACTTAAATTGGCATGGGCAATTACATCTGTCGAAAAACCTATAAATGTGGCTTGTAGCGTGTAGGGGCCTCCAGGATTGAGATTGGCAATAGTATACCGGCCGTCCGCATTCGTTGTGGAGGTATAGCTCGATCCGGTTCCATCATTCCTTACCAGAATGCTGACACCCGCCATAGAATTTCCATTTTGATCTGTCGCTCTCCCAGAAATGGTTGAACTGGTGATCTGAGCTTGACCGGAAGAGATAAGGCCTAAAAAAATTAATATACTAACCAGATAATACCTCATACTAAATAATTTGTGTTGGTATTCAAATATCGCACAAACATATTACCTCAATGTTAATTAACTTTTAAAGTTTTATTTTAAAGAAAAATAAATAAAATTAAAGAAATATCTATAAATCGCATTTTTTATTGACTAATATCAAACTATTATGCAACTCTATTATTCAAAATTAGCACCTTGTAATACAGATTCTCCTTATATCATTGGTCATAGCTTAAGGATAACCCAAAGTTTTATTATTCGCCTAAGCATGCAGTGATTGAGTTAAATTTTGATATATTTGAATGGCTTTAGGGGTATTCTTTTAAGAATTGAGACAGTCCCTTCGAACCTGATTCGGCTCATACCGGCGTAGGGAAAAGCGTGTAACAGATCCTCTTTGATTTGCTTCCATTTTCCATGGTACCCCGTTTCACTTATTTTTTTGACTTCGGATTAAAAACATGGAAAAATATAAAGTCCCCACCGTATTAAGTATTGCCGGATTTGATGGAAGTGGTGGTGCTGGCATACAAGCCGATACCAAAACTATTTCTGCTTTAGGCGGCTATGCCATGAATGTGCTCACTGCATTACCAGTGCAGAACACACAAGGCGTTCGAAATATATATGACATTCCTACTCAGGCAGTCAAAGATCAATTGAAAGCTATTTTTGAGGATATCTATCCCGATGCCATCAAGATTGGTATGGTGCATTCCGTAGAATTGGTCCATTGTATTCATACAGAATTAATCCATTACGATGGTCCGGTTGTATACGATCCCGTCATGGTATCCACTAGTGGCCATCAGCTGATACAAGAAGATACGATAGCGGCCTGTGCTGCCCTATTATTTCCCCGAGCTACTATCATTACACCCAATTTGGATGAACTGGGCGTCTTAGTAAACAAAAATATTCAAACCGTTTCCGAGATGGAGGTCGCTGCAGCGCAACTGATTGGTAACGGTTCGCAGGCTGTATTGGCAAAGGGCGGCCATCTAGCGAGCTCGCAATTGACTAGCCTTCTTTTACAGAAAAACAAAGCTGTACAGGCATACCAATCCTTGCGTATAGATACCCGAAACACCCATGGATCCGGTTGTACACTCTCCAGCGCTATAGCCACATTTTTAGCCATGGGAGATGCATTGGATGCTGCAGTTCCTAAAGCGCTGGACTACGTGTATCAGGCATTGCTTTCTAGCAAAGATTTGCGAATAGGCGAAGGATCTGGACCCCTTAATCATTTTCATAATCCAAAAAAATTACATATTTATGAGTTGGAGCAATAAAGCCTGGACCAGTATCGAACCAATCTACGAACAGATTATTAACATGCCATTCATTCAAGAATTGCAGCATGGAAATTTGGCCTTAGAAAAGTTTCAATTTTACATGCAACAGGATGCGCGTTATCTGGAACAGTTTGGTCGCGTACTCGCATATATAGGTAGCAAAACATCTGATAATGAGCAAGCCATTGACTTTTTTGACTTTGCAAAAAATGCGTTAATTGTTGAAAAGGCATTGCATGAAACCTATTTTACACAATTTAATGTGGTAGATACCCATGCAGATAGCGAAGTGCAGCCCGTATGTCACCATTACATTCATTTTCTAAAAAGTACGGCTGCATTTGCTCCGCTAGAAGTAGCCGTAGCCGCCGTCCTGCCCTGCTTTTGGATTTATAAGGTTGTGGGCGACCACATTTACAAAAACTCCCAAAAAGATAATCGGTATCATGCTTGGATTGATACCTATAGCGGAGAAGAATTTGCTGAAGGCGTTCATAAAGCCATTGCTTATGCAGATAACATGGCCAATAACACCACCGCAGAAATTCGCGATGAAATGTGGGAAGCGTTTGAAAAATCCTCGCAGCTTGAATATCAATTCTGGGATGCAGCGTATCAATTGACACGTTGGAAAAAGTAATCATCCATTATTATAATAAATAATTATCTTTAAAAGAAATATTAAACGATATTTACGTTTAATATGATTAAATATGGGCTTTTATTGTGGGGAATACTGGTCTGCATTTTATGTAGTTCTTGGGGATTCTTTGCACACAAACTGATTAATAATACTGCTGTATTCACCCTGCCAACAGAGCTTTCCGGATTCTTCAAATTGCATATTAGAGAAATTACCGAGCGGGCCATTGATGCAGACAAACGCCGGTACGTCGATTCAGCAGAAGCGGTTCGCCATTATATAGATGTGGATCGCTACGAAGAACTACCCGACTCTATTCCTATCCATTGGTCTCAAGCGAAAGAAAAATACCAGGAACGATTGCTCAAGGCGCGTGGCATTGTGCCCTGGCAGATTGATCTTACATACCGTAATCTTGTAGCCGCCTTCTCCGCCAAAGATGTATCACGTATTATCCGCCATGCAGCAGATTTAGGTCATTACGTTGCCGATGCCCATGTGCCCTTGCATACCACTCAAAACTATAATGGGCAGTATACCGATCAGATTGGCATACACGCTTTTTGGGAAACGCGACTACCTGAGATGTTTTACGGAGACTATGATCTATTAGTCGGAAAGGCCGAATACCTATCCGATCCATTAGAGACGGCGTGGAACGTTGTAAACCAAAGTTATCTGTTGGTAGATTCCGTATTATCAGTAGAAAAAGAACTTTCCCAAAAAATCCCGGCCAACCTGCAACGTGCCTACATTACGCGGAATAATGTACTTGGGTTACATTATTCCGATCATTATGCTTCGGCCTATCATACGGCATTGAATGGCATGGTGCAGCGACGACTCCGATCATCCATCCATCTGGTCGGATCCTATTGGTATTCTGCCTGGGTAGATGCTGGGCAACCGAAACTTCAAAATCTAGGATCATCTTTCGCTGCAACGTTTGATCGCGATACGACGCAGATTTTTCCAACCAAATCACTTGGTCGGCAGGAGTGGCATTAAATTATCGCTTGGTGTATCGAAGACCTAATGTCTGCCAACGACCAGGCATCGGTACGGCTCCCGCCTCCACGTAAGTCACGTCCCAAAGATTTTGCATATCAGCAAATACCGTAAACGCCCCTATGTCATAGGCAGCCCTAATATCTGAGATCACATAGGCGGTTGAAGAGGCGCGTTCAATAAATCGATTCGTAGTCGAAAATGACCAGGCATTTACTCCATAAGATACGGTACTATTCACCTGATGCTTCAAATTTTCGATCTGATAACGGGATATCACACCTCCACTAGTGGAAGCCACACTAGGATTGAGATAAGTATAGCCAAGGCGGATCCTAAATTCGGAACGACTGCTCAAACTCTGGCGATAATCGGAAGAAAAATGCAGTCCACGCATGCGGTTGTTATCCACATTATTGGCTTGGTAAGGCTCATCAATACTATTCCTTTGCCAATCAATAAACTGCGCCACATTACGATAGAAATAACCTGCCTGTGCGGTAAAATTCCCCAACTGATACCGCAAACTTCCTTCTGCCTGCCAGGCATTTTCAGATTGTAAGTCCGGATTTCCGATATTACCGGGCCGCTGATCAAGATACAGGTCTGTAAACGAAGGGATACGCTGGCTGGAACCTACATTGGCCGCAACACGCCATTGTGGCAGGAAATTATAGGCTACATCAATGCCCGGAAAAGCTTGCCAGCCATATTGAGAATTGTAATTCACATAGGTTCCAATGTTCAGCAGTACATCCTGGATATATTCCGTTCTAAACTCCGCATAGTATCCATGATTCTGCCGGCTATGATTACCAATGTTGGAACTTTCTATGCGCTCCCACCTGGACTCCGCTCCTAGACCTACATCACCGACATTGGTATGGTAGCGTGCATTCAGTTCGGCCGACCACACATCTGTCTCGTGCTCACTGCGTGCGCGGGAAAGGTCGTTTCTGAAATACCTGTAATCGTCTTTATTATTACGGTAACTTAGCCGAGGACTGATACGCAGACGGTCATTGAGATCGTGTTGTGAACTGATCGCAGCAATAGCAGTACGCACGACTTCTTCTGCCTCGACATCTCCTGGCGCTGCATAAAAACCGTTAGCGCCAAATTTATTGCCGATATAACCACCCATTACTTGAATTTCATCTTGCGCACTCAACTGTATTTTATTCTCATAAAAAGCTCTGAAAGCCTCCGATGCGGTATTATAGCGTTGTCCATTGCTTTTTTCTGTAGTAAGGTACAGCTGGTGCTGATGTTTTTCTCGCACAAATTGTCCACCCAGCTGATGCCCCATGCCATAATAAATGCCAGATCTGCCAGGCTCCTCCTCGACGGATTTAAATGATGAACCAGCGTATGTTTGTGCAAAAATTTCGGATGATACTGCTTTCCGGGTAACGATGTTGACAGATCCGGTAAGACCATTAATACCATAAATACGGGATGTAGGGCCACGCACTACTTCAATTCGTTCGATCGCCTCCAAGGGTATAGGAAGGTTTAGGCTGTGGTGTCCTGTTTGTGGGTCACTCATCTTGATCCCATTCACCAATACGAGCGTTTGCTCGAAGCTTCCTCCATCAATACCAATATCTGCCTGTGTACCAAAAGGACCTCGCTGCCTTAGATCTACGCCGTTAATATGGGTAAGCACCTCGTTGATCGTTCGCACCGGCATACGCCTAATCTCTTCATACGTAATAATCTCAATATGGCGGCTATTTTTATTGAAAGGTACCTGCAATCTATTTTCTTGGATCATTACTTCCGAAATCTGGGAAGTATCTCTATCCACCATCTGGCCGAATGTAGTAGCATATGACAACACGCCAAATGCTAATAGCATATTTTTTATGTATTTGGCCAGACCGGCCCCGTCTAAGTAAGTTCTGCGACTCATGATTTTTATTTTATTGGCGCAAATGTAGTATATTGCCGGACTGCAATACCACGCCACTTTTTAAATAATGACTAGTCCGGCTAATATTTCAATCCTCACTACCCTGTCCATTGACAGATCTGCTACAAAAGATCTCTACCTGCAAATCGTAGAGCAGCTCGCTAATGCGATCCAGCGTGGCCTTCTTCGTGAAGGCAGTAAGCTTCCTGGATCACGTAGCCTGAGCGTGCTATTAAAGGTGCATCGGCAAACAGTAGTGGCTGCTTTTCAGGAGCTGGAATCACAGGGCTGGGTACAGACTTATCCAAATCGAGGCGTTTTTGTTCTGAGCAGTCAATTGGCAGACCCTGCTCGGCTACAGCCAGAACAGATAGCGTCTCCAAAACAACACTATCCATCGCGGGTTGGATTTACATTCAAAAAGTCCAACATCCTAGATAATCCCTGGACAAACACCATTAGTGATTTTACGATGGATGATGGTGTTCCAGACATTCGGCTCACGCAAATCAATCAGCTGTCTACCTTCTATTCAGCGAATCTGAAACGGAAAAGCAATAGGAAGAAGCTCGAAAGATATACTAGTGAAGGGAGCGAGTATTTCAAGGAGCAATTGTGCACGTACCTTCATCAGTCCCGCGGATTGCGCATCACCGAGCAAAATATTCTGGTTACCCGAAGCACCGAAATGAGCTTGTACATTATATCCAAAGTAATGCTTTCTCCCGGCGACATCGTCGTGGTGGGATCATTGAGCTACTTTGCGACAAATATGATTTTGCAGGAATCGGGAGCCAGCATGCAAACCGTTCCTGTTGATGACAATGGCTTAGATACGGATAGCATTCGAGCGTTGTGCCGCAAAAAGCAGATTCGTATGGTGTATGTAACTTCTCACCATCATTATCCTACAACGGTCACTTTAAGTGCACAACGCAGAGTAGAGTTATTAGCATTAGCTCGCGAGTTTGGTTTTGCCATCGTGGAAGATGATTATGATTACGAATTTCGGTACGACCAACAACCTATTTTGCCCATGGCTAGTGCCGATACCGATGGCATGGTAATCTATCTTGGTTCATTTGGAAAAACCCTTGCCCCTGGTTTCCGCACCGGGTTTACGGTAGCGCCCGACGACATTATCATGGAGATGCGCAAATACTTGGGCATCATTGATCGGCAAGGCGACATTACGATGGAGCTGGCATTGGGTGAAATGATCGCTGAAGGCGAAATCAATCGATACGCCAAGAAATCATTGAAAATGTATGAGCAAAGACGCGCGCATCTGGTAAATTTACTTCAGAACAATTTTCCACAGCACGTACAATTCGAATCGCCCCGCGGTGGCCTCGCTGTGTGGACCATCTGGAACCGAACCATCAATCTATCTCAACTAGCGACCCATTGTGAAAAGTTGGGCTTGCATATTCCAAGAAATCTATTGTACCAACATAAAGATATGGCGGGCATGCGCATCGGATTTGGACGAATGGACGAAGGAGAAATGAGTGCTTGTATTGACAGAATGCAATCTGCCTTACACGAAATGGATCGGACGTAAAATCCGTATTGCATTAGCAGACAAATACCTTTACATTTGCTTCCGAATTTAGGGCTGATAATTATCCCCTTCATACCCTGAAATCATACTATATAGGATTTTACAACATGCTTAAAAAAAGTTTGATATCACTGGCTTTCGGATCATTTGCGATCGGAATGACAGAATTTACCATTATGGGCATCCTACAGGATATCGCCTTGGATCAGAATATTAGTATCCCCAGCGCAGCGCACCTTATCGCTATCTACGCATTAGGAGTAGTCGTTGGAGCGCCTACGCTAGTATTGTTTACCAGCAAATACCAACCGAAGAACGTCCTCTTGTTTTTGATGCTTCTTTTTGTGTTATTCAATAGCTTGTTTGCGGTGATGCCGGATTATAATTCATTGATGATTACGCGCTTTTTATCAGGCTTGCCACATGGCGCCTTTTTCGGTGTTGGCTCGGTAGTCGCTACACAGTTGGCCACCAAAGGCAAAGAAGCTCAGGCAATCTCCATCATGTTTACCGGCATGACGCTGGCCAATTTATTTGGTGTGCCACTGGGCACCTATATCGGCCACCATTACTCTTGGCGCTGGACGTATGGCATCATTAGCCTTTGCGGACTTGCTACGATTGCTACAGTGTTTTTTTGGCTCCCTAAAGTCGCTAATTATCAAGCGCAAAACATGTACAAGCAGCTTAAATACTTCACCACCAAAGAGGCCTGGATTCTAATCGCGATGATCTCTATTGGTACAGGAGGTCTATTTGCTTGGATGTCTTATATTTCACCGTTGATGACTAAAGTAGCACAATTACCTGAATCACATGTGAGTTACATCATGGCATTGGTGGGCTTGGGTATGGTGGTTGGTAATTTTCTGGGTGGGCGCCTTTCGGACAGCATAGGATCAGTGCGTGCTTCTATTGTCTGTTTCTCCTCGATGGCGGTGTGTTTACTCCTGGTGTATTTCACCATCCACATTGAACATTTGGCTTACTTTTTGGCTTTCCTAACCGGAATGATCTCGTTTACGATCGGATCTCCGCTACAGATCACGCTGATCAACTCAGCACGTGGTGCGGAAACCTTGGCAGCAGCCGGCGGACAAGCGGCATTTAATATGGGGAATACCTTGGGGGCATATTTGGGCGGTATTCCAATTACCTTCGGATTGGCCTTTAATTCTCCGTTATTAGTCGGTATTGGAATGGCTACTATTGGCGCGTTGATTGCCTTCTATTACAAATTGTTGAGCAATAAGACTAGTCTGCCAGAGACCGCGGACGCTTAAAACATTTTCATGCGCTATGGTGTTATCCTAAACAAACACCATAGCGCATGAAAAAGCAGTTTTTCGGTTTATTAAACAGATTGAATAATGCCATACTTCCCAGTTACAGCAAATTAGATCCTGCTGGACTGACGAAATTTCAGCAGGCTGTACTAGCGTTTCGCTATTATGTGCTGGTTCAATCTAAAGACTAGGTTTGCACGCTGTCTAAAACTGGTTTCTTCCTAGAGAAACCCTATTTTTACGGTATGATATACCTGGATAATAATGCGACGACTCGTGTAGACGAGGATGTGCTTGCCGCTATGCTACCTTATTTTGCAGAAGCATATGGCAATGCGTCCAGTGTACAACATCGATTAGGTAGAACCGCGCAGGAGGCCATTCAACAAGCGCGGAAAATCATTTGCAACGCCCTTTCCATTCAAAATCCAGATGAGCTCATCTTTACCAGTGGTGCCACAGAGGCGATAAACATGGCTATCAAGGGCATCGTGGCACGTTATCGCAGTATAGGAAGTCACGTGATCACCTGTAAGACAGAGCATAAAGCCGTGTTGGAAACTTGTGCACAAATAGAAAAAGAAGGTAGTAAAGTGACTTACCTGTCTGTATTACCCAATGGACAGATTGATCTGACGCAATTGGCGCAAGAGATTACGAAGGAAACCATCTTGGTGAGTATAATGGCTGCAAATAATGAGACTGGTGTAGTACAGCCCATAGCAGAAATCGCGCGCATATGCCAACAACGTGGAGTCTTGTTTTTCTGCGACGCCACCCAATATATTGGCAAGCATGGTGCATTAAATTTAGCGCAAACTCCGATTGATTTACTGTGCCTTAGCGCCCATAAATTCCACGGGCCCAAAGGCATTGGGGCTTTATATATACGCCGCAAAAGCAAGCCGATACAAGTTGCGCCATTGATCGTTGGCGGCAATCAGGAAGGCGCTCAGCGAGGAGGCACCTACAATGTACCTGCTATAGTAGGGTTTGGCGCAGCTATGCACGAAGTGCAAAAGCAAGACTGGAAAAAGATAGCTGCACTACGTGATTATATGGAGACATCGCTTATGGCAGTAATACCACACGCAGCGATAAATGGCCTTCATTCACCACGTATAGGGAACACCTCTAGTCTGACCATCAGGCACGTACTTGCTGCGGAGCTAATGAATCGCCTGCCTGATGTGGCTTTCTCTACCGGCTCCGCCTGTGTGGTCGGCAGCAGAGAACCTTCGCACGTACTACTAGCTATGGGTTTATCAGAAGATTTGGCACGTTGTACCATACGCTTATCGCTAAGCAAATATACCTCTCAGAAAGATATTGATGATGTGGTAAAGCAGATAGCCTATGCTGTTGAAAAACTCCGAGAGCAATCGCCTGTATGGGTGCTGTTTGAAAAAGGTTTGCTCGACTAAAAGAGTGAATTATAGCCCTACCGGAATTAACGCTGTGGATTGGATATCGCGCACGCTGATCTGATTCGCTAAATGACTTTTCAACTTCGATCCATCGCCGTGTATCGTCCATATTTCCAAAGGATTTACTCCATTTATATAATGTAAAAGATCAGCCCAATCCACATGGTCAGAGATATATAACGAGAGGTCATTATGCTGTTGTAACTTGGCCCAACCTGAGGCAAAAACACGCGCCACATTTGTTGCCCGAAAGTAACTATTAAACGTTAACGGCGGCACCAAATAGACCTTATTAGCAATCCCTTCCTTCATGTCTTTACGCCCATAAACCTTGTAATTTAGGGATGCCGGACTATACTGATCGTACAGACGGTGTGCCATTAACATACGATGATGCAACAGCACCACTTTGTCGGGACAGTAGGTATTGAGCAAATGGGTGATGCGCTGCGCCTTACCAAGTGTGTAGCACCCCAACAGGATATTGCTATTTATCTCGTTCAGCTGTTGTATTTCCTGCGCAGGATCTGGGTGCTGTACCGTAGGGTCTGCAAAAGTGGTTTCTGTAATGAGTACATCGGCCTGTACAAACTGTATCGGCTCGCAAGTAGGATCATCCTGCAATTTGTAATCTCCGGTATATAGGTATCGTACGCCTTGATACTCCATCAGGATCTGAGCTGAACCAAGGATATGGCCAGCGGCCAATAGCGTGATCTTTATGCCGTTTATAGTCCAGCTTGTATTGAATGGTACCGCAGTGTATGCTTCTTTGGTATATTTTGGAAATCGCTGTTGCATAAACGCTACCGTGAAGGGAGTGGCGTACGTATCCAGATGACCTGGGCTGGCATGATCGCCATGGGCATGAGATACGATCGCGGTCTTTACAGGATATAGTGGGTCGATATAAAAATCACCGTAACGGCAATAATAGGCATCTCCCTTTTTAACCAAAAAATCAGATAGAATCGTTTTACTTTTCATAGTTTATCAAACGCTCATGTAGTGCCATTACTTGTGAAATCAGCGATTCAACACCATCGTTCAGGATGATGGCGTCTGCCAGCGGCATTTTATCACGATCTGGCCATTGTTTTTCCATGCGCGCGCGTGCCTGTTGCTCTGTTACCTTGTCCCGCTCCATTACACGCTGAATACGAATAGCTTCATCTGCCGTCACCATAATAGTGAAATCCAGGTTTTTGTACGAACCGCTTTCAAATAATAGCGCGGCTTCTTTCAAAGAATAGGGGCCTCGCTGAGCGTCGGCCCAAAGTGCGCCAGCTCGAATCACAGCTGGGTGTACAATGCTATTGAGCAGCGCAAGCTTATCCTTATCGTTAAACACCACTTCGGAAAGGTATGCCCGATCTAGCTCACCAGAAGATTGATAAACCTGCTTTCCAAAAGCTTGCTTGAGCGATTCGACGACAGTCGCATCGTCTACCATAATATTCTTGGCTTCTCGATCTGCATCATAGACAGGAATGCCGAGTACCTTAAAAATTTGACAAACAATACTCTTCCCGGCACCAATACCTCCGGTAATTCCTACTTTAAGTCCCATAATTCTATAATCGTACAAAAAAGTCAATATTCTGCGGCTCTATGCGCAATACCTGGCAGTACGGTGGCACCTTTGTTAATTGAACGGGCAAGCTGGTAGCACGACCGTGTGCCCAGTCGTCCATATCTACTACCGCTTCAAAATCCCGCGGAGTCCATTTACTATAATCCAAAAGCGAGATAGAAAGGGTGACTTTCACCTTGCCCGGAATGGTGCGCACGGACGTGTAAGATTCCGCATTTTGAACCCGTATGGGTAGCTCAATAACTTTCTCTGTCATCTCGCCAATCGGAATCAAAATCTCTGCAAAGGTAGGATAGATGGCAATATTGGCCTTGTTGTTTCTATTGAGATAGCTAACCGTACGCACATCATTATCAACCAATTCTCCTTTGATACTGTCTGTTTCAATGAAAGCGATTTCATCTACATCTTCTGCCGGCCCAGTAATGGTTACGAATGCAGGATTGGTTCGTATTTCACCTACAATTCCGTACTGCTTGCGATACGTGATGCCGTATACCGGTTTCACCGGAACACGCTTCTGCGTTTGCTTGGAAAAGTCGAAATATAAGGTGTCTGGCGTGACCGAAATGGCCTGCTTATTCACGGGAAATTGCTTGTTGATGAAGCCAATCTGATTACTAAATGCGATGAAGTTTCGTGTTTTTAGCCCACCCAAGTCTACTTCAAGCCGAGTAGTGTCTGGCTTGAATGTTTTCAGTAACACATCCCATCCACTCATTTGCAATCGAACTTTTACCATATCAGATTGTAAGGGGTGGAATGCTTTCTCTTCTGGAAGATTAACGTAACTCACCCGAGACATTTGCAGGAAATCGTAGGTACTGGAAATGGCAAATAAGGACCATGCAACAAATGATACTGCCAGGCAGCGCATAAACACGGTGATTTTGCGCTTTTGAATTTTAGAAAATCTGCGTCCTAGCATACCTACAAATGTAGCATTAACCAATTAAATAACCATGACTTTTGAATAGCACGAAAGCCATTCTTCTATTCGAAGAACGGCTTTCCATATACCTTTTAAGAAACGGAGCTGCTTATGCTTGTTCTTTCTTTTCTACTTTCTCTACATTCAATGCCTTAGAAGCATCCAATGAAACGGCTGATTTATCAAAACGAATTTTGACACCAGAACCTACATCGACCAAGAAAGAGGTCTCACCTACTTCTACAATGCGGCCGTGAATACCCGCTGTTGTGACAATTTTAGCATTCACTCCTAATTCCTGAATATATTTTTTATGGTCTTTTTGTTTCTTCATCTGTGGTCTGATCATGAAAAAATAGAAAACCACGAAAATCAAAATCATAGGAAGGAACATGCTTAGTCCACCGCCTTGAGCTTGTAATAAAATTGTTGATAGCATTATATTAAGTATTAGATTTATAGATAAATGGATGCGATTAGCTTACCTCTCCCTTGAGCTGAACCGTTTGAATATTGTTTTTGGCATTGGATACCACTGTAACGATTTTTTGCTGCTTTCCAGATTGTCCATGACTATCGAAACGTACTTTGACTTCGCCTTCCTGGTTTGGGGCGACCGGAGTTGCTGTATACTCCGGTGTGGTACAACCACAAGAAGTAGACACGCGTGATACGATCACAGGCTCTGTGCCGGTATTTTTGAATTTGAAGGTGTGCTCTACAACTTCACCATCTCCTATCTGGCCAAAATCGAAGACATCATCAACAAATGAAATCTCCCCATCACCTGTGCTAGCTTTTGTTCCCTCTTCAGTTGCACTAACGGCACCTTCAGAAGTACTATCAGACGTTTTATTTGCATTGTTACAAGCAAATAACAGCAGTAAACTCATCACCGCAGATATGTTTTTTATATGCTTCATGGCTTTATATTTTTCTGAATAATTAACCCTGTAATCCTCTACCTTCTTTACGTATCCGGCCTTGCTGTTTTAGGTCAGACAAAATCTTATCGAGGATACCATTTATAAAGGTACTACTTTTCGCGGTACTGTAATCTTTCGATATCTCAATGTATTCGTTCATCGTCACTTTCACGGGTATGGTTGGAAAATGCAATAACTCGGTGATTGCCATCTGCATGAGCAAGCTATCCATCAATGCGATACGGTCCGATTCCCAATTTTTTGTTTTATCACCCACCAATACAGCATATTCTTTTTGGTAGCGTATTGCTTTAGACAGTAACTCCTGCACGTATTCCTGATCTTCGGCCCAACTTGGAGTAAGATCAGCCAGCTTATTTTGCGCCGGATTATCGCTGGAGAAATTTTTGAACGTTTTTGCGATCATTGCCTGCAATACTTCTTTGTCTACCGACCAATCGATGAAACGAGCTTCCAGTGATTGCTCGATATTCGGAGTTTTCAGAATAATCTTCTTGAATACATACTTAATAATGTCCTTTTCCTTTGCGATGGATCGATCTTCGTCTTGCAAATAGGCAGTGTACGTCTCAGAAGCTTTTAGTTGTGCATACACCGAACGAACGATTTCGGGATCGAAGCTCCAATCCACCTTGTATTTCTTAACCTTCTCCACATATACCCTATTTTGACGTAAACTTTCTATAAAGGCATTGTTATTTAACTTAGTGGATGACAGGAATTTATCCTTATCGGATGGCAACCATTTCTTAGCGCGCTCTTCGGAGTCGATGACTACATATTCAGCCACTTCATCCAGCAAATTTAAGGTCCATATATACATATGGTCTACCTCTTCTATGCTTCTGAACAAAGCATTTTCGAAATCTTTGATACTCTTATCCTCGGTGAGGGAATACGCATAAAGCGCCTGCATAACTTTTACGCGGAGATGTCTTCTGTTTAGCATTTTTTAAAGAACGGGTGTGTATGTAAGAACGAATAATATGTATTTATTAGTAAGAAATAAGCATTCTATCTGCTTATTTTAATTTACGAAGGTCAAAGATACGCTTTTCTGCCAATTGTTTGGCCGCTTCATACGTAGATACATTGTCTTCATTCGCTTTTTGCACTACATGCCTTGTCGCGGTGTAGATGTGGCGAATAAGGTATTCCGTGCGTTCCGCTCCGTATCCTTCCAATTCGGAATAGCAGCTGATAAGTGCTCCGGAGTTAATCAAAAAGTCTGGCGCATACAATATGTTGTGCTCCTTGAGCAATTGAATGGTACGTTCTTCTTCTTTTAGCTGATTATTCGCCGAACCAGCGATCACTTTGCAGCGCATGCGTGGCACAGAATCTGGATTGACCGTTCCGCCCAGAGCACAGGGAGCATATACATCAATATCATGCTCGAAGCTGGTCGCGTACGTAAGCGGCTCTGCTTTATATTTAGCAGCGATTTTCATCTTACGCTCTTCCGTCATATCGGTTACATATACACGAGCATTTTCACCGCGCAATAAGGCTACTAAATGCTCGCCTACACTACCAACTCCTTCTACAGCAATCTTGCGGCCGGCTAAGTTATCATCTCCGTATAATTCTTTGATAGCTGCCTTAATACCATAAAAGACGCCTTTAGCAGCAAACACCGTGGTATCACCTGCCCCATTCAGCGAAGCTGGAAGTCCGGCTACATAATCGGTCTCGGCATGAATGTGCTCCAAGTCGATTTGAGAAGTACCTACGTCAGTAGAAGCAATAAAATTACCGTTCAATCCTTCTACAAAACGGCCAAAGCGGCGCATAAGCAATTCAGATTTTTGTGTACGATGGTTTCCCAAAATAATAGCACTACCACCACCCAGATTCAATCCCGCAAGAGAAGCTTTGTAGGTGATAGCCTTTGACAAACGCAACGCATCTTCTATGGCATCATCAAAAGACTCGTAAGGCAACATCCGCACCCCGCCAATGGCCGGGCCCAAGGTCGTATCGTGAATGGCTACAATAGCCTGCAATCCGACTTCTGGATCCTGACAGAAAAATAAATTTTGGTGATCTGATACTTTCATCAAATCAAACAAAGAATGGCCTAGCTGCTGACTCATGGTGCTTATATAAAAGAATTATCCTCCGCAAAATTAGAAATAATATTTCACGTGCAGAATTTTATTACATCAAATACTACCCTACCAATACCTGTTCATTTCCGCTTAAATTTAGGAAATCAGATCGCGGATATTTCCGTACTTTTGCAGTACATGAAAGAGCTTTCTTACCTCAATAAATACTTCTATAAATATCGGTGGCACGTAATACCGGGAATCCTATTTGTCATCATCTCTAACTATTTTGGCATATTGCCTGCGAAAGTGATTAGGGAAGCTTTTGACCTCGTGCAGGAAAACATTGATCTCTACCGTTTGTACGATGGATTTGAGCGACAAAGCCTTATCTACAGTGTATTTGGCACTAGTTTATTGTTTTTTGGTATTGTAGTATTGGCTTTATCGTTTCTAAGAGGAATATTTTTGTTTCTGATGCGTCAGACATTGATTTTGACGTCTAGGCGTATTGAGTATGATATTAAAAATGAAATCTATGCCCATTATCAGGCACTTGACTTTAGCTTTTACCGCAGAAATAACACCGGTGATTTGATGAACCGGGTGACGGAAGACGTGAATCAAGTCCGAAATTATCTGGGTCCTGCAATCATGTATGCGATCAACACCATCGTATTGTCTATCATGATCATCTATGCCATGTATAGTGTCAACGCCACGCTGGCCACCTATTCCCTATTGCCTATACCGATTTTGGCTGCCGTAATCCTATTCGTAAATAAAGTAATCAACCGTCGGAGTACGCGCATTCAGGCAAAGCTCTCCCAACTCTCTTCTTTTGTACAGGAAACATTTTCTGGCATTCGCGTCGTAAAGACCTACAACAAGGAAAAGCAAAAGTTGGATATGTTTGCCTCGGAAAGTAACGCTTATAAAGACCGAATGCTAGATTTGGTACGTGTACAAGCTTACTTCTTTCCGCTGATCATTCTTTTAATCGGCTTGAGTACCATCATTACAGTATATGTGGGTGGTTTGGAGCTAAGTAAGGGCAATATTACTGCAGGTAACATTGCGGAGTTTATCATCTATGTTAATCAATTGACGTTTCCTGCCATGTCGTTGGCTTGGGTTACCTCTTTGATACAACGAGCCGCTGCATCACAAAAACGCATTAACGAATTCCTGCAAACGAAATCCGATATTCCGAATGGTGCTATCGACGAAGAACTGAAAGGACGGATTAGAATGGAAAATCTAACTTATACGTACGAAACTACAGGCATACAAGCCTTAAGAAATATAAACGTGGATATTGAGCCGGGAACTACTGTCGCGCTGATAGGACGTACCGGATCGGGCAAAACCACACTGGCGAATATGCTACTCCGGATGTTTGATACCGATGAAGGTCGTATTCTCTATGATGGGCATGATATTCGCGATTTGCAAACAACCAGTTTGCGTAATCAAATCGGCTTTGTACCTCAACAGGTATTTCTTTTCTCGGACACCATTGCCCGAAATATCGCATTTGGTCTGGATACACAGGATGACGAGCAAATACAGCAGGCAGCACGTGATGCGGCTGTTTATGACAATATCGTGCGGTTTGAAGAAGGTTTTGAAACCTATATCGGTGAGCGCGGCGTTACCTTGTCGGGCGGACAGAAACAACGACTTTCGATTGCTCGTGCCTTGGTGAAAGATCCTCAAATCTTGATTTTTGACGATTGCTTGTCTGCGGTGGATACGAAAACTGAGGAAGAGATCCTTACTAATCTATCGCGCATCATGGAAGGCAAAACGACCATCTTTATCGCGCATCGTATCTCCACAATAAAAAATGCAGATCTCATTCTGGTGATGAATAATGGTGAAATCGTAGAGCGCGGCACGCACGAGGAACTTTTAAACCAGCAGGGAGAGTACGCCAACCTCTATGAAATGCAGCTGTTGGAAAGTGCCGAATAAAGGGATGATTTTTGTACAGAATTTGCTTTGATATTATTCGTGAAATAGTATATTTGCATGCAAATCAATACAACGGGGGATTAGCTCATTTGGCTAGAGCGCTTCGCTGGCAGTGAAGAGGTGATCGGTTCGAATCCGATATTCTCCACATACGTAACTTTTATTTATTTAGTTACAATATTAAAGGGGTTTAAGTCTACACTTAAACCCCTTTATTTCTGTGTGTTACAACGGTTTAAAGATACATATCCCACCCCTATTCTCCCACGATACATTTTATAATTCCTACTGTTTTTTACTTCATTTTTACTGTTCTCGCCACACTTCTGCCACACTTTTTCAAGTGGGCCACGTGCGCTATTTAGTGGAGAAACAGGTAAGGCTACCACCTTAAAAGAACTTATGAATTCCTTTTACCACCATTATCAAAAGCTTCCATTTATTTACTCTCTAAAAAGCTCTAGAATCAATTATTATAGATCCTTACACAGAGTGTTGTTAAATCGATACAATTCGTGTTAAATTAGCTTATAAAGGGTAAATTTACCGTGTGATAACCCCCCTACTAGGTTTTATCTAATAGGGGTAAAGTATTATTATAATGATTCTACTTGATTTGTATACCTTCTAGGCTTTGCGTTAAAACATCTCTAGCTTGATCGTGTTTTGTTGATTCACTGATTAACGCTATGTAGTGACTTATTTGTTCAGCATCGATCAATATTACGGTCTTAAAATCATAAAGCTTCGCAACATTGAATTTTTCGAAAATTACTTGAAATAGATTGCACCTAAACTCTTGATGTGACATATGTTGATGAGTCTTACTCTTAAAAACATTTCCTTTTGTGTCACAATAACAATATAATATCACATTATTAGCTTCCATAAAATTATGGATGACAGCGAAAATTTTCCTTAAATCTGAATAACTATTTGTAACATCATACTCATCTAGGGAAATGAGGGTAACGTCATATACCGAAACACCACCTATTTCTAAACCTTGATCAATCAGTTTAGTTGCAATGTCTGTAAAACTTATACGATACTCCCTATATCCTGTGTAAACCTGTACATCAGTTTGTAGGTGCATCAAACAATCGGAGCTATTATTTAATAATATAGGTAAAACCTGAAGTTTTCTTTAAGAGTAATTTCTTTCGTTGCTCTTTAGCTTCGGCCAGTCCCTTAACAAAATCTATAAGTTTTGTTGATGGCTTTTGGATTACAAGAACTTCACTTTTCATATCTCTTTTGTTTACGTTACAAATATAACAACTACCTTTTAATAGACAAGCATATCTACAAATAGTTTAACAGTAACTACCTTAATAACAGGCGCTTTTTCAACAAAACCTTCTTACATATTAAGCCGTATAGACATGATCGATAAACGTGAGTTCATTGCCAACCAAAGAATAGTTCCCTTAGATAAACTCATCCTCAATGTGTCTATGATCGCACCTTTTTGGATGTAATAATGCGTTACAAAATCCTATTCTTATACTGATGTTCCCCATCTGCGCAAATTGACATAATCTCCATTTACCGATTAGCATTGTTTCGGTGATTTTGGATTTACCAGGAGTGATGTTAAATCTATGCTTTAAAAGCAGTAAAATCTCGTAAAAAGATTGTCCCATCACGACTGATATATGCTCACACATTGAAAGCGTTTAATGCTAGTTCCTTTCTCTGCTTTTATTAATCCATGTATCTAATTATCTTTATGTTGTGATTTACTATTAAAGCACAACGGCCAAAGCAATTATGAATAAAAATCTGAGAAAACAGCACGCGGTAAATAGCGACTGGTCTAATTTCATACAAATTTGTATGTACGCGCACCCTGTTATCAGTATTTTTCTAATCGTATCTTTTCTAGTGCAACACAATATCATCAACAACCACGTGGTTGAAGTGCTGACATCGGTTTTCTACGAACTCGGCTTTTTGGTTATCTTACTTTTCCTGATAGTCAACGTTATCATCGTCATACGTCAGTTTATCCGACCATCTATCCCCACGAATAGTAATCTTTGGTTAATGGCGTATACATTATTGAGTCTCGGGATTATTTTTCTGCCAGATGCGCTCCATATCATGCCATCCCTGAGAGGTTCGATCCCAACATAAGCGCTAGCAAGTGATTAGCATTAGCGAAATCCGCCTACCCTTGCACGACCGGCGGCATCGAAAACGCTATTAGACCTTAACTGAGGATAGCTCCACCATTCCATTATTAGAAATTTCCGAATTTGAAGCATTATTTCCGAATATGCACTTGCATATGTGGTAGGCAGCTAGTACATTTGTACTGTTGTTTATATTTAATCTAAATAAATATAAATAAACACTTCTAAGTACATTATCTCTTCTCAATACAAATGTCGTAGTCTCCCAAGCTACGGCATTTTTTGTTTTGTATCGTTTTGATAATAGATCGCTTCTTCGTGCCTCATCGCGATGACGTAATAATGGATGCTTGCACACCTATTCCAACTAGTTGTGTCCTCATTGCGATGACATTTTAGCCGTCATTGCGAACCTGAGGTACGAAGGTGCGGCAATCTGGCGTCTCAACGTTATAACCGTTATTAACTTCCTAAACTCAGCTATAAATAGATCGCCTCTTCGTACCTCATCGCGATGACGTAATAATGGAAACATACAGACCCTACTCCAACTAGTCGCGCCTCATCGCGATGACGAAAGTACGAGGTAACGCCGCCATCTATGGATATCAATCAAAATATAAAGGGCGAAACCAGCCGGTCTCGCCCTTTATATGTGTTGATTAAATCCTCTTAATCAAGGATCAGTTACTTTTACAATTGCTTGTCTAGTTTCTCCGTTAATACCGATTTAGGTACTGCACCGACTTGTTTGTCTACGATCTCTCCATTTTTGAAAAACAATAATGCAGGGATGTTACGGATACCGTAGCGTACAGAGATATCTGGGTTGTTATCTACGTTTACTTTACCGATGACCGCTCTACCATCATAGTCTTTAGCGATCTCATCCACCACTGGACCTACCATGCGACAAGGACCACACCACTCTGCCCAGAAATCTATTAAAACTGGTTTATCCGATTTCAACACCACTTCGTCGAAGTTGCTATCTGTAATTTCTAATGCCATAATTTTATTCCTATTAATTTATCTCTACTAACAAATATAACTAATCATTTGTTAGTGCAATGTCCAAAAAATGTAATTAATCTGTACCGTCCGGATCAATTCAGCTTGTATTTCACATATTCTAACTGCTCCAACCCCTCCAGGAATTCGTTGGTCAGGTTGATCTTTATTTTCTTCGCCGGCATCTCGATCGCAAGCTCGTCTTGCATATCCAAAATTTTGAATTTGAGCTGACAGTTGGCTTGCTGATCTTCCACTACCGTGAGCGCAATCAACTCTTCCAGATTTTGCACGAATTCGTCGTTAAGCGATTGTAACGGTACTTGAATAGTAAATGACTTCGCCATCTTATCCCGCAAATCCGACAGCAATTGAATACTCCTAAGTTCAAAACCCCAATTACCGACCTGCTTGAACCGCTCCTGCACGATACCTCGTACCTGAATAAAATAGCCCTCTTGTAGATACCCTTTGAACTTCACATAATCTTCGCCAAAAGCCATAATCTCATAAGAATCGGAGTAATCTTCAATCACAAAGGATCCGAATGGCTTACCGTTTTTCTGAGAAACCCGATGGGAGGCTGCTGCTACGATACCACCGATAACTATTTCGCGATTTTTGATCTTGGCAAATTGTTGTGTTACTTCCTCATCTACTTCCAGCGCCTTGGCCTGATTGATTAGCTGAAGATCCGACACCTTGTTGGCACAAAAGTGCGTAATCTCAAATTTGTAGCTATCTAGCGGATGGTTGGTCAGGTAAATACCAATCACATCTTTTTCGTATTTCAGTTTTTCAACCAATCCCCATTGCGCACAAGGTGCTAATATGGGTTCAGGAAGCTCGGCTGCACCACCTCCGCCAAACAAACTTCCTTGTGCAGAGCTTTCATTTTCCTTAAATCGCTGACCAAAACGTATCGCTTTCTCTAAACCGGTAGCTTGATCGCCATCATTATTGAAATATTGTGCGCGATGCGTATCGGTGAAGCTATCAAATCCGCCCGCATAGGTCAAACTTTCAAAAGCTTTCTTATTAGCAGCACGCAAATCAATGCGCTTGGCCATATCAAAAACCGATTTATACAAGCCCTTGTCTCTGTTTTGCACAATCGTATCTACCGCACCGGCTCCGACTCCCTTAACAGCACCCATCCCAAAACGGATGGCTCCTTCGTCGTTTACCGTGAATTTGTAATGCGACTCATTGACATCCGGACCAAGAACGACCAAGCCCATACGACGGCACTCTTCCATAAAGAAGGTGACCTGCTTAATGTCGTTCATATTATTAGAAAGTACTGCAGCCATATATTCTGCCGGATAATGCGCTTTCAAATAAGCGGTCTGATACGCTATCCAGGCGTAACAGGTAGAGTGCGATTTATTGAAGGCATAACTCGCAAAGGCTTCCCAGTCTGTCCAGATCTTTTCTAGCGTCTTAGGATTGTGTCCTTTCTCTGCCGCCTGACCCACAAATTTGGGCTTCATCTTGTCCAATACGGCTTTTTGCTTTTTACCCATCGCTTTACGCAACACGTCGGCATCACCTTTAGAAAAACCAGCCAGCTTTTGCGAAAGCAACATCACCTGCTCTTGGTAAACGGTGATGCCATAGGTTTCCTGCAAATATTCTTCGCAGGCGTCCAAATCGTAGGTAATCGGTTCTATGCCGTGTTTACGCTTTACGAAAGATGGAATATACTCCATCGGACCTGGACGATACAGGGCATTCATCGCAATCAAATCGGCGAAAACGGTTGGCTTCAGCTCCTTCATGTACTTTTGCATGCCGGGAGATTCGTATTGAAATACCCCAACGGTTTCTCCACGTTGAAATAATTCATACGTCAGCGTATCATCGATCGGAAAAAGATCGGGATCGAGTTCAATATTGTGGCGCAGCCGCACATTGACTACCGTATCTTTTATTAACGTCAGCGTCTTCAGGCCTAAAAAGTCCATTTTTAATAATCCGGCACTTTCTACTACCGAGTTATCAAATTGGGTGACGTACAGGTCTGAGTCTTTCGCTACCGATACTGGCACAAAGTTGGTGATATCGTCGGGCGTGATGATGACACCACAGGCGTGAATTCCGGTATTACGCATGGAGCCTTCCAGTACACGCGCTTGCTTGATCGTTTCTGCTTCCAGTCCAGCTCCATCTGCGATATCTTTTAATCGCTTTACGGCTTCCAGTTCATCGCCACGCAGCGCCTCTTTCAATGCTTTTTCTTCCAGATGAAAGATCTTACTCAGCTTGAGATTGGGTATAAGTTTGGCTATTTCGTTGGCATCTGATAACGGCAAGTCAAGCACGCGAGCGGTATCTTTGATGGAAGATTTAGCCGCCATTGTACCGTAGGTAATGATTTGTGCTACTTGCGATGCACCATATTTATCGATTACATATTGCATAACGCGGCCGCGGCCCTCATCGTCAAAGTCAATATCGATATCGGGCATGGAAACCCGGTCAGGATTTAGAAAACGTTCGAAAAGTAAGTCGTAGGCAATAGGGTCGATGTTGGTGATCCCCAGACAGTATGCCACGGCCGACCCTGCTGCCGAACCCCTTCCCGGCCCTACCGATACGCCCATCTTGCGGGCTTCTGCAATGAAATCTTGTACAATCAGGAAATATCCCGGATATCCGGTATTTTCGATCGTGGCCAATTCAAAATCCAGACGTTCCCGAATTTCGGGGGTGAGGTCAGGGTATCTCTTTTCAGCGCCTACGTAAGTGAGATGGCGCAAGAAGGCATTTTCACCACGCTTTCCACCATCTGTTAGGTCTTCCGGCGATTGGAATTGTTCTGGAATGATAAACTTTGGAAGCAGTACATCGCGATTAAGGGAATATCCCTCAATCTTATCAATCACTTCCTGAATGTGGATAATAGCCTGCGGCAAATCGGCAAATGCTTTTTTCATCTCCGCATCGGATTTGAAATAGTACTCTTGATTTGGAAAGCCAAATCGGTATCCACGTCCGCGACCTTTCGGTGTGGATAGCTTTTCGCCATCTTTTACACACAACAAGATATCGTGGGCATGCGCATCTGCTTTATTAACGTAATAGGTGTTATTTGTGGCCAACAATTTTACATTGTGCTTATCGGCAAACTGGATCAAAGTTTCGTTTACACGCGACTCATCCTCCTGTCCATGACGCATAATTTCCAAATACAGATCTGATCCGAACTGCTCTTTCCACCAAATTAACGCTTCCTCGGCCTGGCTTTCACCCATATTCAAGACCTTGGAAGGAATCTCCCCGTATAGGTTACCCGACAACACAATCAGGTGCTCTTTGTATTTTTCTACCGTCGCTTTATCGATTCGGGGAACATAATAAAATCCTTCTGTATAGGCGACAGAAGACATTTTCGCTAAGTTGTGGTAACCTTGTTTATTCTTTGCCAGAAATACGACTTGATAGCCGTTGTCCTTCCGGGTTTTATCTTTGCGATCTTCGCAAACATAAAATTCGCAACCTACGATTGGTTTCAGGGCTTGTCCTTCGAAAGGTACGCCGCTATCTTCCGCTTCTTGCCTTTTGGTCTCCAGAGATTTGTTGTGATCGAAGATCTTGCTCACAAACTTAAATGCGCCCATCATGTTGCCATGATCGGTAATAGCGACTGCCTGATGTCCGTTTTTGATCGCAGCATCTACTAATCCATCGACCGAACTGGTGGATTGCAGGATGGAGAACTGTGAATGGTTGTGCAGATGTACGAAAGATGCATCCTCCAGCTCTGCTAGCAGGTTTTTATCGACCACAATCTGGTCGGCACCGTCCGACTGCTCGGCGCGCAGCGCCTGCGAAGCGGCTTTGAGGTTAACGTGCTGTAGACCGACAGTCGGGATCGTTTGCGGATTCTGGGTTTTGAAATCTACAAAATACCCGGTATCTGTTTGTAAATCCTCGGGTGTAAATACTTCCTGGCGCACCAACTCAAAGAAACAGCGTGTAGTTGCTTCTACGTCGGCGGTGGCATTATGCGCTTCCGCGAATGGAACTCCGAAAAGGTATTGGTGCAACTCCGTTAGATTCGGCAGTTTGAAACGACCGCCTCTTCCGCCGGGTATTTTCAATAAGTTGGCGGTAACCTCTGTACACGTGTCGAGTAAAGGCATCGTAGCCATCGGAGAATCGACGCCGAAGCGATAAAACTCACAGCCCATGATATTGATATCAAAACCCACGTTCTGGCCGACTACAAATTTGGCTTTACCCAACGCTTCATTAAATTTCTGCAAGGCATCTATTAACGGGATACCTTCTTCGGTAGCCAGTTCGGTCGAGATACCATGGATCTTCTCGGCGTCATAAGGAATATTGAAGCCATCCGGACGGATTAAAAAGTCCTGATGCTCCACGAGATTCCCCATTTCATCATGCAGTTGCCAGGCAATCTGAATACACCTGGGCCAATTATCCGTATCGGTAATTGGCGCATCCCAGCGCTTAGGTAATCCTGTAGTTTCGGTATCGAATATAATATACATGAACTCTGATCCTGATTTATTTATAACGACGAAAGCAGCACTTGGTATATGCTGCTCTCAAATTTTGTATAGATTGGCAAGCAACCTTTTAGTCGAGGATCACCACCTCTACTCTTCTATTTTTCTGACGGCCGTCTGGCGTTTTATTATCCGCTACCGGAGCTGTTTGTCCATGACCTTTCGTACTAATACGAGAGCCGTACACGCCTGCAGATTCCAAATACGCTTTCACCGAAGTAGCACGCTTCTCTGATAGCCATTGATTATAAGTTGCTTCGCCGGTAGAATCGGTATGACCATCTACTCGGATTTTTTTATTGCGATCTGCATTTAACAAATCAGACAACTTATCCAACTCTGCCTTTGCTGCATTCGTTAGGTAAGACGAGTTTGTAGGAAACAATAGATCAGACGAAAGTGTAAATTTTATCCCTTCATTAGTACGTGAAGCATCTTTAAATTCGCCTTTTACGTTATTAAGACCGTCATCCGTACCATCTTTAGATATCACCGCTCCTGGGTTTACCAGCATATTCTTGGATTTACAAGAATAGAAAGATAGGGTTGAAATTATACAAATCGCGAGAAGATTGATCCTTTTTATCATGTCTGGTGCCGTTTTATTCGTTTGGTAAATATAGCAAATCTAATTTAAACTGCTTTGGACAAATATCTTTTCTTGCACCGCTTTGATTTCAGGTACTTCTCTGTATAATTTCCAGATCAATCCAGTGCGGGCATTCTCTATCATAATCGCTACTGAAGCCTGGTTGATAGAAAGGTATTCGTCGGATACATCGTAATTTTTAAGATCTATCCACGAACGGAATCCATATTCCGTGAGGAGAATATCGCCATATTCTCTATACAACGTTAGCAAAGCTTGTAACCCTTTATCATAATCTACCATTACTGAAGATACGCTGATGGCAGGGTTGATATGAGAGCTGGCATTACGATCCGTTTCTGACTGATAACCCCATACCGCAACATTACGTGTACCGCGACCCGATTCGTTATCTCTCCTTTTCACATAATTAGTATACCGCTTAAGCACATCTGCAAAGGCAAAATCCGCTGTATTAGCGAGCTTGGGATCAATTGTCAAAAATGGGGTATACATAGACAGCAAATTACGGTTAGTAAGCTCACCAAATGGAACTCGCACCCCATACAGTACCGTATCGCGCAACATATTTTGTCGCTGCAATGCTTTATCCAAATCATGCATATCAGACTCCAATGTTTGATTCAGTTGGCGCTGATTCTGCACCAAATCCTCTGGCTCCAAATCGTCGAGACTATCTGTCAGGATGGTGTTTTGCGTATTGTAATCGTAGTTAAGGTTATGGAGGAATCCGCTGGAAGATATCCCGTTTTTAGTGGAGGCGGCTGCTAATATATAGGTATTCATACTTTCATTGAATCCGCCTAAAGGCTTTATCTCTGTCAGCTCCTCAAGCACCCCTACATCAGCTACTAATACATCTTCTGTATCGGCCATCACCAACGCTGGCCAATTGATATTATCCCAAAGCTTATTAATTTTTCCACGGATGTATTTCTCATCTTCGGTATCTCCGTCCAAAAACTGCCGTACAACAAGCAAGGACTGCAACATCGTAGTTGTAGCAGTCACGCTATAATTAGGCCGTGCATCCATGTAAATAGGCTCTTTCTTTCTACCATCGTAAAACGACGCAAACACACCATGTTTCTCCGGGACAGATTCTAAAAAGTCTACCACCCGCTTCACGCGATGCGTAAATGTATTTTTGGAAACATATCCCCTTTCCACGCCTACCAATAAGGCCAATAAAGCTAAGCCCGTTTCATTAGTAGACACCACAGTCTTTCCTTGCTGACGGAAAGGTGTGTGCATACCACTATTAATATCAAAATTGTCTACGAAATAATTGATATGCGAACGCTGAATGATATCAAAAACTTGTTGATCGGCTAATCTAACGGGTTTCACTTCCTGAATGGCGGAATACGGAGATTCTTTGTAATCATAATCTACCCAGGCAATCTTATAGTAATAGGTTTTGTCTAATGCCGGCACGTAATCCAACCCTCCTTGCATACTAATCGGGCGAATGGAAACAGGTTCGAATGTTTTCTTATCTTCCGAGCGATAAATTTTTACGTAGCGAATACTCGGGGTTAAGGGCAATTGCCACTGTAAATGAATATTTCTATCATAGGGCGTTACCTTAGAAAGTACAGCGGGCGAGGTAAGCCGTGCTTTGGAATAATTCGTAGGAAGAAACTCCACCTGATCGAGGTAAATATGATGCGAACCCGTGCCCTGCTGATGCAAGACAACAGCTTTGATGGCACTTTCGACATCTACACCCCGAATTTTAGAAATAGGAATACGCACATCCAACCAAGTATTCACATTATATTCCTCTATAAAGTTTGCCAGGTTTATCCGATCACTATCTCCGTTCTTCTGCCGAATAGACAGGGTCGGTAATTGTTTGCTAGTCGTTTTGTCCGAATGTACATACAACTTCAGCACTAAAATATCCTTATTAGTGATCCGATAATGGTATTTTTGGCGGCTATATTTGATAGCTGCTTCCCAATTTCCACCCGCGGCATTGTCATAGCGCAACGATAGAGAATTGCCTGGCGTAAAAAATATACTATCGGAAACCGGAAGATGTTTACCCACATTCTCTATCCAACTGCCTCCTGTACAACGAATTTCACTTTTGGCATAAACCCCTTTGATAAGACTGTTATCAAATACAACCTCCGGGTAGGTATCTGCTTGTGCATTAATGCTGATCAAAAGGCTTATGCCAATAAGTAGATATATAATTTTCATATTTTAATTCAAGTAGATCGATCTTTGACCTACCGAGCAAAAATCAAACCAGTATATAAGGCCATAAGAAAACACCATCGCGAAAGATCTACGACCGCGGCCTCAAAAATAATTGGCGCATTACTAGGCTTTTAGTGTATTAAAGCACGTGTAGACGCACAAATAATTTCTCGATATAGTTTTTCTGTCTATATTTGCAGCACCAAAAGCGAAAGTAGCTCAGTTGGTAGAGCACGACCTTGCCAAGGTCGGGGTCGCGAGTTCGAATCTCGTCTTTCGCTCTCTACTTGCCTAGGTGGTGAAACTGGTAGACACGCAGGACTTAAAATCCTGTTCCCGTTAAGGGAGTGCGGGTTCGATTCCCGCCCTAGGTACAAAACCCTTTATATCAACAAGATATAAAGGGTTTTGTCGTTTACTAGAATTACTGCTTATCGGAACTTTTAACAGTTTGATTTACTGGGAGTATAAATTTAAGTTGAAAATGAACAAGATACCTACACCAACTCCAGCGCCTGTAATTCAGCAGCAAGTCGATGAAGCCCTTCCTCAATTTTTTTCAGTTGAGGTTGACGAGGCTTTTTTAGCCCAGAAGAGTAATGCTGTAGTTGGCGTTGGTTTATACCAGTAATCTTCTCCAAAGCAGAGTTGGTAAAGATTCCTTTATAGTAGTTTAAAAGGCTTTCCACATCAAAATGATAAATAATTTTATAATCACCTTTTAGTGTAGCCGGGATATTTTCTGGTGTAAACTCCTCTTTGATAATATCAATAGCCCCCAAAATGGATTGTTTTGCTTCTTCGACCGTATCTCCTCCGCCATAGATGCCTTCGGCATTCTCTGCATAAGCACTGAACATATCGGCACTGCGCTCAATGATGATTTTCAAGGTTTTCATAATGTTGTCCCTTTTAGCTTTCATGAGAACCTGGAGCTTATTTACGCCCCAGATCCTTCATGATTTTTTGCGAAGACCCTCTCCAATTTCCTTACTACCATGATAGGGAATGGGATAAGTCCTCCCATCTTTCTCATAAATGTAGTGAGATCCACTAGTGCAGATATGGTTCCAGCCATTCTTTCGCAAAAATCTGTGGAATTCACTTGATTTCATAAAAAAATTAGTTTAAATGTGTCTGGAAAATTTATGCCTTAAATCGCCATACACACCTCTAACTCCACAACACAAAGGTAGTATATTTACTACTAATTACATAAATTATTTTTACTTTTCAATAGAGACTGTAGTCATAGTATTGAACGAGAGTCATAAAATACTTGTCAAGCTGCCTTTCTAATATTAGCAATACAATCATAGCGACTTCTTTGGAGAAGTCTACTGCGATTACCCCAATAGATAGCTTGTTGAATATTTCCAAAAAGGTCGACATTGCAACGCCCCCTGTACAAATCCCTTTATATCAACAAGATATAAAGGGATTTGTCGTTTAAGACCTTTTCTAAATCGTTTTTAAAACGGAAATCTTATATTTATATATTCTCAGATTTTTTTAACCAGATAAATCGGATTCAAAAATATGTTTACGGTAGCACAACTTCAAACCGCCCACAGCAAGGTAAAATCAGGTGCTGATTTCTCCACTTATGTTAGCGAAATTAAAGCATTAGGGGTTACTCATTACGAAGCCTATGTAAATAATGGACATATCTTGTTTTTTGGAGAAAACGACCACATGGCAAAAGTACCAGAGAAGTATGAACCTTTAACGATTGCTCCTGTAGTACATAGCGAAGAATTTAAAGCACAGCTAGTCGCTCACCAGCAAGGGAAAACAGACTACCTAACCTTTATAAGTATGTGTGCAGAAACCGGAATTGAAAAATGGATCGTTGACATAGAAAAGATGACCTGCACCTATTTTGATACCAAGAAAAATGAAATCCTGACCGAACAAATTCCACAGTAGCTTACTGCAAAAATAGTGATGATAGACACTCCTGTAAAAAATGCTATTTATGATGTGCTGATGGAAATGTTTGAAATATAGCTTTTAAGAGATGACAAAAGTAATTGACAAAGTTGCGCTGCTGTGTTTACGAGATAAACAGGTGCTTACGACTCGTTCGAAGAATAAAACTACCCTTTATTTCCCAGGCGGTAAAAGAGAAGGGAATGAATCGGACTTGGCCTGCCTGACACGCGAAATAAAAGAAGAACTGGATGTACAAATAATAGAAAGTACAGTCAAGTTTTTTGGTGTCTTTGAAGCTCAGGCAGATGGACATGAGGAGAAAGTAATAGTTAGTATGCGTTGTTATTTCGCTGACTTTGAAGGCACACTCCTACCGTCCAATGAGATCGAAAGCTTCGAGTGGATAACCTTTCAAGATAAATTGAAAACTTCTGCAGTTGATCACCTGATCATGGATAAACTAAAAGAGATGGACTTGATCCAATAGTATTTATAGCCATTCTTACAACACTATTCCTGCATACCATCATATCACACAAGCATTCCCCTGTAATATATAGCAGTGGAAGCTGGAGAATTCTTTCCAAGTTAATATTTCCTGATCAACACCTCCATTTTGCTGAAACAGAAAAGCATCTTCTCCATTACGCAAACGTTATAGTTCTGATATTGAGACGATTTAACAATTTATTGAGACGTACTGTAAATTTTATCGTCAACACAATGATGAAATTTGAATTGTTGAATAATATCTAACCAACTTATAAACTCAACGTACTTCTTAGCACAAAATCGTCATAGGATTATTCAGCAGCATACCGTGGTCCTAATTATATGCATTAGCAATACTCAGAAAAACTGATTTAAGAGATAAAAAAGGCTGTTGTCCTGAACCACTTATCTTAAAACACAACATTCTGTATTCAAGCTTAAAAAAAGCATTTTTTTGAGCAGGGAATCCTTTTGCGCTAAAATATGGTATGCCACATAATTGCTAACCACTGCCATTAAGCTTGTATTGCACAAGTGGAATTGGTCGATAAGTTATAAAATCTAACTAAATAATAATTATGATGGAAAACAGATTAAACAGAACCTATAATTTATGGTTGCTTAAAATCGGCATAATCTTACTGGGCTATCCACCCGGTATCGCCAACACGCAAGCCCGAGAACATCCGAGTAAAACAATCGATACCGATGTTGAAATCTGGACAGCGCACGTAGTTGAAACTAAAGAGCACATAACGACGGATAATCGATCTATGTCTATCATAGCAGATGCAAGAGACATCGTAAGTCTGCAACAAGATCAAGAAGTGCGCGGTAGTGTACGAGATAGCTCTGGCGTATTGCTCCCCGGCGTTTCTGTAACGGTAAAAAATAAACCCAGTATTGGCACCACCACCGACCTCAATGGTCGCTACATTCTAAAAGTTCCGGCAAACTCGACACTGATCTTTGCCACTATTGGTTACGAATCGCGAGAAATCAACGCAACAGGCCGGGAGGTGATCGATGTGGTATTAGTAGAAAGTGGCTTTGTGGTAGAGGAAACAGTTGTCACGGCATTTGGGCAAAGGCAAAGGAAGACGGATCTGATTAGCTCTGTTAGCTCCATCAACCCAGAAGAATTACGCATGCCAAGCAGCAACCTTACCGGTGCTATGCAGGGTCGCGTGGCAGGGATGATTTCTTTCCAAAGAAGTGGCGAGCCTGGCTTGGACAATGCCGACTT
The DNA here is from genome assembly GCF_023554555.1 of Sphingobacterium sp. lm-10. Classification (NCBI taxonomy): domain Bacteria; kingdom Pseudomonadati; phylum Bacteroidota; class Sphingobacteriia; order Sphingobacteriales; family Sphingobacteriaceae; genus Sphingobacterium; species Sphingobacterium sp. lm-10. Next base: position 161,970 of record NZ_JAMJWC010000001.1, on the reverse strand, counting down.
TTTTATTCGGGGCGTCGGCACCTTCGGCGTCAATAGCCGACCGCTGATTCTTATAGACAATATGGAAGTCACCACCGATGATCTGGCCAGAATTCCGGTAGACGATATCGCCAGCTTTTCGATCTTACGCGATGCGACCGCATCAGCGGTATACGGATCGCGTGGCGCCAACGGTGTTATTTTGGTCACCACAAAATTGGGTACCGAAGGTCGTCCAAAAATCACGTTCCGCGCAGAACAACGTGTATCTACACCAACACAGATGACCAAAATCGCCGATCCGGTGACATTCATGCGTATGAACAATGAAGCAATTCTGACGCGAGATCCGTTGGCTATCACGCCTTATACCGACGAAAAAATAGCGCGTACAGCAGCCGGAGATGACCCCATCAATTACCCAGCGGTGAATTGGCTCGACGAGGTGACTAAGCCCAGTACGCATACGCAAAATTATAACATTAATATTCGGGGAGGCGGGCAGCTTGCGCGTTACATGGTGAGCGGCAACCTAACGCAGGATAATGGACTCATTCGCGTCAATCCAATTAACAACTTCAATAATAACGTTGATTTCAAGGTGTACAACCTGCGTAGTAATATTGAAGTAAACGTGACAAATTCGACGCAACTGATGGTGCGCACAATCGCTAACTATCGAAATTACAGCGGACCGCCGGAAGGCGGCAGTTCTTCATTTCGGAATGCACTAAGAGCGAATCCAACCTTGTTTTTGCCCGTGTACGAAGCCGGTCCCCAGCAAGCCTACATCAGTCATCCTCTATTCGGAAATTATGATGATGGCAGTGGCAGTTCCTACCTCAATCCCTATGCTGAAATAGTAAGGGGCTATTCAGAATGGTCGCAAAGCAATATGCAGGTACAGGTAGAACTAAGGCAGGATTTCTCTAAATGGATCGAAGGTTTCAGCTACAGAGGACTCGCCAACGCATCCAGAAGCGCTTACATGGAATATCGCAGACAGTATAATCCTTTTTATTACTCACCACAGGGCATAGATCCCAATACAGGCGCCTACACCTTTTTCAACCTCAACCCCTTAACAGGTACGGAATACCTGGATTTCAGTGATAATGGTCGAGGACAGGAATCACTTTTCTACATGGAAAATGCGCTTAACTACAACCGCACCTTCAACGATGAGCATGTAGTTACTGGAATGGTAATCAATACGATACGAAATCGTATTACGCTACCCAGAGATCAAAGTGGCAATGTGATCAATACCCTTCCTTATAGAAATGTAAGTTTTGCAGGATCGTTCACCTATGCATACGACAACCGATACCATGCACAATTTTCTTTTGGATACAATGGTTCTGAAGTATTTGCACCCAATCACCGATGGGGATTCTTCCCATCAGCAGGTATCGCATGGACCGTGCACAACGAAAAATTTATGGAACCGCTGCAAGATGTGATCAATACGGCACGGATTCGCTTTACCCATGGTTTAGTGGGGAATGACAATATTCACAATAGCCGCTTTTTCTACCTATCGCAAGTAAATCTCAACGACAATTTACGACGATTCAACTTCGGCGTGAATGCGGGAGAAGAAAATTACCATCGCAATGGCGTGTCTATTAATCGCTACGCCAATCCGTATGTAAGTTGGGAGGTATCCCAGCAAACCAATCTCGGGGTAGATCTGGGATTCTTAAATGGAAAATTGACCTTCACAGGCGACGCATTTCGCCAGATTCGATCCGACATTGTACAGGAGCGGGCAGCGCTCCCTTCTTCGATGGGACTAGCAGCTCCCGTGCTCGCCAATCTGGGGAAATACAAGAGTCAGGGATTTGATGCAGAGCTAGTCTACAACCACAGCGTGAATCAAAACCTGTGGTTTCAAGGTCGCGGTACATTCACCTTCGCAAAAGGTGAATACCTGTATTATGAAGAGCCCACCTTTGATCATGCTTACCTAAGTCGCATTGGCACGGATGTTAATCAACGTCGCGGATATATAGCAGAGCGTCTTTTTATCGACGACGAGGAGGTCTATAATAGTCCGGAACAATCTTTCGGGGGTGTAGTGATGGGAGGAGACATTAAGTACCTCGACGTGAATGGGGATGGCATTGTCAATGCAAATGATGAGCTACCTATTGGCTTTCCGACCGTGCCACAGATAAACTATGGTTTTGGTCTCACGTCGGGCTATAAAAGCTTTGAGTTTTCTTTCTTCTTCAGCGGAATGGGTAGAACATCGCTCTTCATAAACCCTCGCTTACGAGCTCCGAATGACAACAATGTCAATGGGGCCGCCCCTTTCGGTAGCCAAACATCACCCAATGCAGTGTTACAAGCCTGGGCAGATAGCCATTGGTCGGAAGACGATCGAAATGTCTATGCACTATGGCCAAGACTGAGCCAAAATCCATTGGAAAACAATGTCATTAGCAGTACACACTGGATGCGGAATGGCGCCTTTCTACGATTAAAGCAAGTGGAATTGGCTTATACGTTGAATAAAGATTTTACACGTCGCTTCAAGATAGATCAATTTAGAATCTATGCTAGCGGGAGCAATCTGTTTAGTGTTTCTGCTTTTGATTTGTGGGATCCGGAGATGGGCGACTCTGGCTTAAGGTATCCGCTGCAACGCGTATTTAACTTAGGCTTATTACTCACCTTGTAACCTAAAAATGCTGATTAAATTAAAAAATAAGCACATGAAACGAATTTTAAATATAGGATTGGCCGTCGTAGCACTTCTGCTCGGCAGCTGCAATAAGTATATGGATATCGTGCCCGACAATATTGCCGAACTGGAACAAGCCTTCTCCATGCGCGCTATGGCCGAGCGGTACCTCTTTACCTGTTACAGTTATATTCCCAGAGGGAATGATTTACAGCGAAACCCCGCACTCCTATCCGGAGATGAGTTCTGGCTGAACTCCATGAGCAACTATTCTCAGAGCGATTATCCTAACTGGTACATTGCGATGGGTGCGCAAAACACCAATAGCCCGCTACTCAACTACTGGGATGGAAATAATCAAGGTGGAAGTAGCGATGATCACATCCGTCTGTGGCGAGGTATTCGTGACTGCAATATCTTTTTGGAAAACATCTACAACGTGCGTGATATGGATGAAATGGAAATTAAGCGCTGGGCTGCAGAAGTCACCTTTTTAAAAGCCTATTTTCATTATTATCTACTACGGATGTATGGTCCGATTCCAATCGTTGAAGAGAATACGGCTGTATTCGAAGACCCCAACAATGTAAATTTTGAAAGGCAATCGATCGATGAAGTTTTTGCATACATCGTGAGCAAGATAGATGGTGCCATGCCAGATCTGATGGTCGATGTGATGCAGCCAGTACAGGAAAACGGACGGGTCACACAAATTGTGGCCAAGGCCATGAAGGCCGAAATATTGGTCACTGCGGCCAGCCCACTCTTCAATGGTAATTCAGACTATGTGAGCTACACAAATGCCGACAACCAGCCATTATTTAATGCGGCACTCAGTATGGAGAAGTGGCAAGCAGCAGCCACCGCATGTCGGGAAGCGATCGAGACGGCTCAAGCCGCCGGAAAATCATTGTACAAATGGATACCCCCTACCACCATGATTACCCGACCGCAGCAAAGCACTATCCATCAGATGAGTATCCGACAGGCCGTTACTGAGCGATCAAACAATCCGGAATCGCTTTGGGTGAATAACCGCAGTACGGCTAATCAATCTCACCAAGGACACGCCTACATGCCTCGAAGTATTGATCCTGCCCGCATCACCAACCAACAAACAGGCGGCTTTATGGCACCGACTATTAATATTGCTCTAGCATTTTACAGCAAAAATGGGGTACCTATCGAGGAGGACTACACCTACAACTATGCCGGGCGTTTTGAACTGAGAACTGTTCCTCTGGGGAGTTCTCCTTATCAATATGATTTGATTCCCGGCCATACTACGGTAGGTATGCATTTCGATCGGGAAGATCGATTCTATGGCTCCCTTTCTTTTGACGGAGGTCGTTATTTTATGAATAATCACACAGACGACATATTGGCTTATGCTATCAATGCCAGACCCGGTGGAAATGCTGCGGCGACAAATTCGCCTACACGGTATTCAGGCACGGGGTACACGCCTAAAAAACTGGTTAGTTATTTCAATGTAATCGGAGATGGTCAAGCATTTAGCACCTATACCTATCCTTATGTGATGATGCGCCTGGGCAATCTGTACTTGCTGTATGCAGAAGCATTAAATGAGGTGAATGGCCCTTCTGCGGAGATTTTTCAATACCTCGATGCACTACGTGAACGCAGTGGCTTACGTGGTGTTATAGAATCCTGGTCCGACTATTCTATTAATCCCAACAAGCCTAATAGCCAAGAGGGTCTACGAGAAATCATTCACCGCGAACGCACGATAGAATTAGCATTTGAATCACAACGATTCTGGGATTTACGAAGATGGAAAACAGCGCAGGAAGTACTTAATACACCAATATATGGATGGGATATCCGACAGAACACGGCACAGACCTATTATAGAAGAGTCGTCATGTTTACCAGAACATTTACGCAACGCGACTATTTCTGGCCGATCAGTATTAATGAACTACGTCGAAATGACAAATTGTTGCAATCCCCACTCTGGTAAGCATCAATCAAAATGATTCACATTTAACCATAAGATATGAGACATTATTTTAATACTATAAAAACACCTCTTTTGCTATGCCCGCTTCTACTCCTATTGACGGGCTGCGCCGAAGACCTTATACCCGGATCATTCCGGCAAGGTGAGAAACCTGGCGCGATTACCTCCTATACTGTAACAAGCGTACCGGGCGGCGCCGTGATCCGTTACGAATTGCCCAATCATCCGGATTTACGTTACGTAAAAGCGGTATACAGCATGGCCGACGGCCGTGTCCGTGAAAATAAGGCATCCATTTACAACAACAGCATATTAGTAGATGGCTTCGCCAAAGCAGGCGATTATCAGGTAAAATTGGTGGCCGTGGGTGTGGGTGATGTAGAGTCTGATGCTACAGCGATCGCTATTACGGCATTGACGCCCACTTACCTGCAGACCTTGGAGAAGTTGCGGGAAGAGGGAAATATCACAGCAACTTTTGGTGGAATCCGCCTGTTATTCGAAAATGCGACGGAAACCCCTTTAGCCATTCATATTATTTCTCGAAACGACCAGGGTCAATGGCAAACAGCAAGAGACTTTTACACTCGTCTTGGTGCTGGAGTGCTTAATGTACGGGGCTTTGCGGCGCAGGAACGAGAATTTGGCATTTTTGTAACCGACCGATGGAATAACACGTCCGATACCATTCGAGCTAACTTTCTACCATTGCACGAAGTGATGATGGATAAGTCTCGCTTTCGGGAATACAATTTACCGACCGATACCTGGCAGGCGCATACCGGATTCCGTACTCCCTCGGTTTTGTGGGATGGGAATGATCGCGTATCCAGCACCATCTTCCATACCGCGCCGGGAACAGGTATTCCTCAGCATTTTTCATTTGACATGGGTGTGGCGGCAAATTTGAGCCGGTTTCTCATGTACTCCAGATTGAATTACGAATACCAATTTAACCATCCGAAGATGTTTGAATTATGGGGATCAAATAATCCTGATCCTGATGGCAGTTGGGATTCATGGACACTGGTGGGCACCTATAATTCAGTCAAGCCCTCCGGCCTTCCTTTGGGTGAAAGCACCAATGATGACATTAACTACGCGAGAGCAGGCGAAGAGTTTGATATCGAATTTCAAGAAGAACCATACCGCTACTGGCGTTGGCGCACACTGGATACCTGGGGTGGAAATTCGGATGTATCGCTGGGAGAATTTACCTTTTTTGGCACGGTCAATTAGTGTCCTTCATTTAAATAATGGACTGTATTATTAGCTTTTAAAACACATGAAACGACTTCATATTCAACTATTAGCGGTGTTTATCACCTTTTTGGGGATGCTTTTGCTTACGCAATGTACTCCTGTAGATCATTTTTATAGCGACTACTTATCGGATGGCGAGCGCATTTATCCTGGCCGAATAGATTCTATCCAATTTAAGCCGGGCGACCGTCGAGCAGGCATTCGCGCTCGAATAAGCACCGATGCTCGGGTGGTAAAACTGCGCGTATCCTGGGGTCAAGGAAACACCTACGAAGTTCCGGTGCTGCCCACTGAAATTGCTGGATACAAGGAAATTGTGATTCCAGAGGTAGCAGAAGGCATTTATACCTTCGATATTCGCACCTTCGACCAGGAAGGCAATCAATCTATGCGCTCAGAAATATTCGGACGTGTATATGGTCGAAGCTACATCAACAATCTCAACAACCGGATTGTAAATAACTTGGAATATACTCCTGATGATGAGATTGTACTCAATTGGTTCGTAGAAACTGCCGATACTACGTTGTTAGGCACGGTCTTACGCTACCCGAATCTTACAGGTGATAGCGTAGAGGTATTTATACCGCCCAACAGCAATCAAACATTGCTACCAGAAATTGATATTACGGGCACGTTTAACTACCGCAATTTGTATAAACCCAGCCCTTTGGCTATAGATACTTTCTATGCGCATCCAGTAGCATTAAGAACACGGGAATTGCTTCCACCAGATAGAGAAGAATACCCTTATACCACATGGTCCATAGCAGGATTCAGCTCGGAAGAGCCGAATAACAGCCGATTAGCGGCTCGTTTGATTGATGGACGCGATGACACCTTTTGGATCGCTCGATTTTCTAATAACGCGACCACCTATCCAAATCATTGGGTGACGATCGATATGGGTGAACCCTTGCAAGTGAACGGATTTATGTTCGCACAGAAAAATGGAGATCGTAAAATACGAGATATGGAAGTACAGGTGAGCAACGACAATCAAAATTGGGAGGTGGCCACGCTGATCAGACTTGTTGCTGTAGATCGTACCAAGCAATATTTTGACCTACCGGAGGCGCTCACCTTCCGGTATTTTAAAATCATTCCGTTAAATGGACACGATTCCCAACAACAGCCAGGCTTGGCTTTAGCCGGAACGTTTAAAAACGTGTTCACAAATTAAGTGACCCTCACTATTTAAAAAGGAGCGGCTCCGATACCAAATTGGTATCGGAGCCGCTCCTTTTTACGTTTAATTGTATTTAATACGCTATTACTGCGCAGCAATCTTCTGCTCAAGCATCTTGATAAAATAACCACCCACTACAGAACGTGCTTTAAAGCCTCTTCTCTCTGGTTTATCTGTAAATACCCAGTCAGACATCGGTGTACGGGTAGTACAGGTGTTCATAAAATGATGCACCGGTTTTACAAACTGCTCGAAAGTAGCTTTATCATCCGCCATCGTAGCCGTCCAACAAATCCAGTCGGTCTTCGTATAGGTTTCGCGGTTGTCTAACGGGAGGCCATATTCATTTTGCTTGGTTAAGTAATAGGCGATCTCTGTATCGATGATATCTTTATCAAACAAGTCCATATCAAACAATTTATCCCATACCAAATTATACTTTTGGCTCCAGGTACCCGACTTATCAAAAGTCAGCCGGTAATGATCACCGTCATTAGCCATGTTTTTCCATTTTGTAGCCATATCCTTCGCAATCCTCTCATACTTCTCTGCGACATCTTTCTTGTCTAACATGGCCGCTAATTTCGCGTAGGATCCAATGCCTACGATGGCTTTGATAGACAGGTTTGCATTATGTGCAAAATGTCCGGCAAAATCATCCGTACACAATTGGTTGTCTGGATCCAAACCATTTTCTATCAGATAGTCGGTCCAAGTCGTCAACACATCCCAATGCTTTTCCGCATACTTTGCATGCTCTTCCATACGCGCGATAGCATAGGTCAGAATCAGCATATTCCCAGATTCCTCTATGGGCATATCGCCGCCATAGGTTTGTCCATTGGCTAGTGGGTAGGTGCCCACGTCGTGCGCCGCGAATGGCTTAGTCCATTTTCCGCTTTCACTATAGGCAAAAATAAAATTCAACAGACCCTTCGCTAGTTCTGGATTATAGTATAAAAATAGTGGTGCGGATGGATAGGTAACATCCACTGTACCGATAGACCCATTACTATCGTTTTCTTTTGAAAGAAACATCAGATCACCATTGGGTGCTTCTACTAATTTGTGCGCAGCAATAGATTGACGATAGGCCAGCGCACACAGTTCGGCATATTCTTTACCACCTGTGGACGTATATTCTTGCATAAAATCAGCATCAAAAGCATCCGCTCTTTTACGCAGCGCTGCGTATTCCTGATCTGCTTTTGCAAATTCAGCCTCTATCGTATTTTTTCCATCCTTATTCCAATATCCCCGTAGGTTTTCTCCAAAGTACTGAATGGAATAGACATCGTCGTAGCCCACCATAATATGATCGTGATGTTCGCCATCAACTTGGAACGACTTTGTATAAGCAATATTTTGATGACCGTCGGTGCTTGCCCCACTGACTTGAGAAATATCGTTGCCAGCAGCAAATGCCTGACGCAAAGCCCTACTTTCGCCGGCACCCACACTTCCGTTCTGATCACTTCCTGCCAGGTAAAAATAGCCCCAATCTATATTGATATGATCGCCGCTACGCTGCAAGACCGGCTGCTGAGCACTTCCGGTTTTTGCGATGAGCAAATTTCCATTTTTACTGGTCGACGAGGTGGACGCTTGCGATGGAAGATTCAACGCCCAATTGGGTGCAGCTTCCAGATAAATGGATATGTCACGAGGCTGGTCACTCTTGATGTCGTACGAAATGTAATTAATTGGTCTGGAAAGCAGGTGTAGATCATCTAAAAACAAAGGTGCGGTAAAGGTGACTTTCAAATCCACATCGCCACAGCGAAAAGTATAATGCGTCTGCATAGCCTGTACATCTACCGAAATTTGTTGTGCCGTTTTGGCAAATGATGCAGGGATGTCTTTCTCCACGACTAAACCCACATCAAAAAAAGCATTGCCTCCGGTATTGTGACAATATCCTGCAATAAGATGCTCGCCTTTGGTCAATTTTGCGGCTTGCTCTGGTGTTAGCTTGTAACGCTTATTTTTAGCGGTTGCTGGCCCACTATTGACCAACTCTTCGGCATCCAGATAGAGCACTACATCATCATCATGGGAATACTCTAGGTAAACCGTTTTACCTTTTAGATCTTCATTTAGTTGAAATGGTCGACGTACCCATATCTTTTCTTCGTTCCATGCTGTCTTGGAAGATGGCTCGCTATCCGGCGTTCCAAAAGCGCCTTTACCAGACTGCCAACCCTGATCATTGAAATCTTTCGAAAACCAATCTCCTGATGGCATTTTGGTAGTAAATTGACCCGCCCAAGGCGTATCTTCTCCCATGGGCAATAATGGAAAGACTTCCACTTCCTCGGTACCCATAAATCGATAAATCTCATCTCCTACTTTTAGCACGCCCAGCAATGGAAAAGGTCGTTCTGTCCAGTGCTTTACCGTAGAGCCGTACAATTCATCCGTGTACGACCAGCCACTTGTGTTTGGATCAATGGTAATCAAAGGGTAAGCTGGCGCCCGTAAATCACTTTTTACAGAAGAAGGCTGCTTTGAACAAGAGATGGCCATCGTGGCCAGAAGAAGTCCGGTAAAAAAACGTTTAATCATATAGCATGTTAGTTTTAGGAAAGCACAGCTAGATTTAACTGTCTCCCCGAATTACATTTGGTTATTTTTTAAAATAGGGCGCTGCTTGCGGCGCAAAACTAGCGGTATCGCCTGCAACGGACGGCCACTCATCCTTCCAGCTAATCGCGTCGAGCATCAATACACGTCGGGAGGTACCACTGGCTACCCGATCATTCTGCGTATCTATCCCGTGATAAAGCATCCAGTCTTGTTCATTGTCGTCCGTGATGATACGCGAGTTGTGGCCAGTACCTACAAATCTGGAGTTGCCTTTGAGCAGCAAGGTACCATTTCCACGTTCAGCAATATCTCTCCCCTGTTTATCCAGGTAAGGCCCCTTTAAAGTGCTGGAACGACCAACCAGTACGCGGTACGTACTTTTTTTCCCTTCGCAACAACTACCTTTTGACCCGATGAAATAGTAATAATCATTTCTTTTATGAATAATGACGGCTTCAAAATCTCCTGCTGCCAGTTTAAATTTTTCAGCATCTGCTGCGATGTCCAAACCATCATCTGTCAATTCTACCCCAAAAGTCCCTTGCGTGGGCGCATCGCTAAAGCTCCCCCAAAACACATATTTTTTGCCTTGATCTTCATAGTAAAAGGGGTCGATGGAATTCGGTACGTCAATACTTTTACTATCAAATAACTTACCCTGATCGGTAAATGGGCCTTCTGGCGTTTTTGCCACAGCAACTCCTATACCTGGGTTGGGATCGCCCCAAGTAGAATAGGCATAATATAGATGATACTGATGGTATACCTGTACCACATCTGGTGCCCAAATGCCACCTTTCGACTTCCAATTTGGTTTTTCACGCAGTGCGTTTCCAACGGAGCGCCAATGTATCAGATCGGAAGATTGCAAAATGGGCACCAATCTACTTCCTTGTCCATCTCCCCAATTATCTTGGGTGCCATAGGCGTAAAATACGCCAGTAGATGGATCACGAAAAACGGTAGGGTCTGCCAAAATGGGTTCAAAAACAGGATTGGCATAGGTAAGCGAAGAATCTTGATTGGTAATAGCCCTTGACCCAACACGAGTAGCGTAACTGGAACACGACAGTAGCAAAGCACCTACCACAATTCTGAAGGAAACTTTCGAAAAATTCACAAACATCTGTACAAGAATTAACTCAATTTATAATGGTCGCAGTGCTTGCGCAGGTATTACGCGTGCATGCGGATTAGTTCTAGATAGCTATCTAAAACAAATTTGGAAATAATAGATCACAGGAATCTATCTATTTAGTTCATAAACTATCCAAATTGATTCATAAAAGGTTTTAGCAAAATGATTTTACTAGATAGCTCTTATCAATGTACTATCTATCGCTTTTGCCAACTTTTCTTCCACGTGGTATGTTTTAGCATATTTCGGCCATTTATTTACGATCTCCATTACCTCAGTAATAATAGCTTCTGGATTACGGATAGAATTCTGCTTTGCCATAGTCAAAAGATCACTTTTTACAAAATCCTTCCTTTTACCGTTTATACTGAGGTTGTGTTGGCTTACCCAATCGCTTTCAGGGCGATAGGCATAGCATATATCGTAAGCTGGCGCTAATTTCCATTTCCCATCCTGTTCCATGATGAATGCAAAATTCTTAGTATGGTCATCACAGTTACGAGCAGTTTCATTGTACGCAATAATCGCTTTCGGTCTGGCTCCACCCGCCGAAGTACCCATCTTCAGTACATCGAGCAATACGTCCTGCATGTCATGATCCGTATGGGTTTCAAAATGCTCTTTACTTTCCAATAGCTTAATAGTGGTGTCAATTAAACTGGACAACGCTATGGTGTGTGAACTGTTTGCCCGTGACAGCGTAGTCGGCTCAAATTCTAGTGCGCCCATACCTCGGCTACCAATGAAACAAAGCAGTTCTACTGGGTTTAATGAATTTTCTGGCCTTCCGTTGCGCGCAAGCCAGATATTAATCAGTTCATTTCCATATCTGTCTGGTAAACTATCTGCCAATAGTCCCGGAAGACCTTTAAAGGTGGAGGTATTGCGTAATTCTGAAAAAGAATAGATACTTGAAGACAAAGGCATCTTGATAGGTGCCACTTCCAGTTTTCCTGCGGCAAACCTTTTGTCGTACTCAAAAAAACCAAGCTGCTGCTTTTCATCCCAGGCAACTGCAGCAATTCGTTTGCCCCGTAGTTTTACAAAGGCGGTTTTTACCATTCCCAATCATCTTTATCGCGTTGCGTATTGGTACGGTAAGCTCTTTTGCGTTTCTTTTCGTCCTCCTTTGCCAATAGCATAGGACTGATTTGATTTACGACTTTAAATTGTTCGAGAACATATAAAGCATCAAGTACGCGCAGGATTTTGAGTAAATTTCTTAGCGCGATATTTTCACCCCTCTCCAGTAAACTTAATGTTGATCGGCTTATTGCCGCTCGCTCGGCCACTTCATCCTGCGAAAGATTTTGCGCTACTCTACGTGTTTTGATGAATTCACCTACTTGCTGGAGAAGCGCTGCATCACTTAAAGAATTTGTGTATGATAAATCATTCATTTTATATGAAAATAAATAGTATTGCATAATATATCATTCAAATATACTAATTTCATGCGATATAAAAAAATGAATTAAATATCATTCAATGATAATAATAAAATGACATATTGAATGATATTTAATTCAAAAATACATTTATCTAACTCGATTTACTCAAAGTTTGTACAATATTTGGAAGTAAGATTTCATTCCATAAAGCGTACATTTTTGCAGATGGGTGTAAGGTATCTGACGCGGTCAATGTCTGATCTGATGTTGCTAATCTTGATTTAGGGGTGATATCCACAAATAGCACTCCTTCTCTGCTCGCTTCTTCTCTAACAATGTTATTGTAGGCGTCAATGTCATCACTGATCTGCAAAACAAGATTTTTTTCCTTGGCAAAATCAGTGACACCATAATCTGGAATGGAAAGTACAAAAACCCTATCCTTTCTGCCATTAACAAAGGCAATCGATTTAAAAATTAGTTGCTGAAGCTCTTCGCGGTATTGCGTCTTCGATTTCGCTTGATATTGATTGTTTACACCAATTAATAGCGTCACAAAATCGTATGTGTGATCTGTTTCTTCACTTTCAATAGCAGCAATGAGATCGCTGGTTGTCCACCCTGTTTTAGCAATGATCTTTACACTCTCTACCGGAACATCATGATCTTTCAACAGCGCGGTCAATTGATATGGAAATGATTCTCTTTCCGTCACCGCTTCGCCAATAGTATACGAATCTCCTAATGCTAGATACCTGTAGGTCTTATTTTTCATTTCCATTCAACAAAAGATCCTGTTTTAAAACGTGTTTTCACCCCAGTTTTCCTTTTCTTCTGGATTCCATAGATCCGGAAAATACATCAATCGTCGAATTTTAGGAGACAAATATTTTTTCCAGTTGGTGCCTCCTGTAGAGGTGACAGTCTCCGAGTTTTTTGACAAGTGTTTAGCCGCAGATCTGTAATGTACCAATGGCCATTTCAAATTAGCGTTTGCATCAAACTTTCGCATTTCACCAATTAATTCTTCATTCAATACCTTATTAGGTCTATTCTTCCACAAATACGCAATATTTTTTTTATGATATTTGGCCGCCTTTTCTATAATCAAATGCTTGTATTTCTCTTCAAACTGGACAAGACCGAGTACTTTTTTATCACTGTTCGGCTCGACACCTCCTTTTCTCCAATATAATTTTTCGTAGATCACTTCTACACTTTCTTCGGCCGCCTCATCATGATTTTTAAAAGGCTCTTCTACTAAATTTTTAAATTCCGTAGACAGTATCTCTATTTCTCTGAATTGGAAGGATTGAAAACCGCTCGAAGGCAACAGCGCCAGGCGAAATTTCAGAAATTGATTCCTATCCAGTCCTTTCAGCATCACTTCAAAAGAGTTGACGAGTTGCTCAAAATAGCAGTTTACGCGTTTGAGTTTCGTAATTATAAATTCATCGTCGACTAACCCTTCTTCAATTAATTGCTCTAATTCTGCAATGATAAGCTTAAAATAAAGTTCTGTTATCTGGTGATACGTAATAAATATATGCTCATCCTGAATGTGAGTTCTAGGAATTTGGATGCTTAACAACGTATCCAGGTGAATATAATCCCAATAGGTTACGTAATTAGAATATAAAAACCCCTCTAAATGTGTCACAAGATCTTGCCCATCTTCTTCATACTTTTCATGAAGCATATGGAGAAGGTAATGCACTTTCGGGTCGTTGATATTATTCATAGTTTTCACTTTTTGTGATTTGATCTACTTTTTAGCTTACACATGAATTGATGGTTACTAGGCATTTTTCCGAGTAGCCGCAGGCCCACCTACTGTGAGTACACCTATTTTGAGAATTGATTATGAACAGAAAAACTTCTTACGAAACACCATATATGCGGAACGGACGGTAAAGAATACCCAAATTCCATTCAGAATATATAAAATTATTATTTCCATAACATCAGTACTTATAAAACGTGACTATATATAAATAATCAATTGTGTTGATCACACCTTAGTGGCCAATAAAGAATAAAGCATGGGGATTTTATTTTCCAAATGCTTAATCCGAAACTTACCAGGTTCAAATTCTTCCGTATGACTAAAACAATCATACGGTGAGTAGTCGTATTCTTTAAATTGAGAAAGATGTAATCCGTTGGATAGCAAGCTTCCCAGCACATCGCCCAAACTATGATTCCACATCACATAGTCGTGATTAATAGCGGCTTCTTTATCAGCATAGGTACCATTTTCATTCTCGCTAATGGCGCCGGCATTGAAGTAATTGTAGTGTACTGTTTTAAAATCATCATCAAACATCCACACGACGGGATGAAACTCCACAAAAACGAATTTTCCACCCGGCTTGAGATAATGCGTTACTATTTTAGCCCAACGATCTAGATCAGGCAACCAACCAATGGTGCCGTAACTGGCAAATACGAAATCAAATTGCTTATCCAAGTGTGCTGGAAGTTCATAGATATCGCTACAGATAAATTTTGCGGAGGAATTGGTCTGTGCAGCAATATCTACTGCACTCTCAATGGCTTTATCGGATAGATCCACTCCAGTCACTTCCGCCCCTAATCGGCCTAAAGAGATCGAATCTTGCCCAAAATGGCATTGCAGATGCAGAACAGACTTACCTTTTACATCTCCAAAAAGATCCAATTCAATATCCTTTAGGGAATTGTTTCCGCCTAAGAAACCAGGCATATCGTAAAAGCTTGATTTTAAATGTGCATCGGTTCTATTATTCCAAGATGCTCGGTTAATCGCTAAATAATCTTCCTTTGCTTGCATAATACAAATTGATTATCCTAAAATTAAGAAAATTATTTGATTCAGTAGCTTTTCAATCCACTGTAAAAGGCAGTATCTGCTTCCTTTGCGATAAAAAGCACTTTCCATTTCCTATTATTTCGCCATCGTAGAGCTAGTACTATATCAGCCGGCAAAATCCCTTATCTTTGCAGACAATTCAACAGCAAATACAGTGATTAGCATAAACAATATTTCAGTTTCCTTCGGCGGTACGACACTTTTTAGCGATGTATCCTTTTCCATCAATGAAAACGATAAGATTGCCCTAATGGGTAAAAATGGCGCCGGTAAATCTACCCTATTAAAAATAATCGCGGGCGCAGGCAAGCCTTCTTCTGGTAACGTATCGGCACCGAAGGATGCGGTGATTGCCTACCTACCACAGCACTTATTGACGCAGGATAATGTGAGCGTATTTGAAGAAACTTTGAAGGCTTTTGACGAGGTGTATAAAATGCAGTCGCAGTTGGAGGAACTGAATGAGCAATTGACGGTGCGGACAGACTACGAGAGTGACTCGTACATGGAGTTGATTGAGCAAGTTTCGGAGCTTAGTGAGCGGTTTTATTCGCTGGAAGAAACCAATTACGACGCCGAAGTGGAAAAGGTGTTGAAGGGATTGGGTTTTGACCGAGCTGATTTTGTACGGCCGACATCTGAATTCTCTGGTGGTTGGCGTATGCGCATTGAGTTAGCTAAAATCCTGCTCAAAAAACCGGATCTTATTTTGCTCGATGAGCCTACCAATCACATGGATATCGAAAGTATTCAATGGTTGGAAGATTTCCTGATTAATTCGGCCAAAGCGGTTGTAGTCATTTCCCATGACCGGGCTTTTGTAGATAATATCACCAATCGTACCATTGAGGTGACCATGGGTCGCATCTACGATTATAAGGCAACGTACAGCCATTACCTAGAGTTGCGCAAAGACCGCCGCCAACATCAACTAAAAGCGTACGAAGAGCAGCAACGCTTTATTGCAGACAATCAGGAATTTATTGATCGTTTTAGAGGTACCTATTCGAAGACACTACAAGTGCAATCCCGCGTAAAGATGCTGGAAAAACTCGAGGTAATTGAAGTGGATGAGGTAGATACCTCTGCGCTTCGCCTGAAGTTTCCGCCTGCCCCACGCTCTGGCAAATATCCGGTTATGGTAGAAGATCTCACAAAGAAATACGGAGATCATACCGTGTTTGAAAAGGCCTCTATGGTAATTGAGCAGGGAGAAAAAGTGGCTTTTGTCGGAAAAAATGGAGAAGGTAAATCAACCATGATCAAAGCGATCATGGGTGAAATCGACTTTGAAGGGTCGCTAAAGGTGGGGCACAACGCTAAAATTGGCTATTTCGCGCAGAATCAAGCGGCCTTATTGGATCAGGAAATGACGGTATTTGAAACCATTGATCAGATTGCTGTAGGTGATGTACGTGTCAAAATCAAAGATCTTTTGGGCGCTTTTATGTTTAGTGGAGATGATACCACGAAGAAGGTAAAAGTACTTTCGGGTGGTGAAAAGACCAGATTGGCTATGATCAAATTGCTACTCGAGCCAGTAAACGTATTGATCCTGGATGAGCCGACCAACCATTTGGATATGAAAACCAAAGACATTATCAAAGATGCGTTGCAGGATTTCGATGGCACGTTGATTTTGGTATCGCACGATCGGGATTTTCTGGATGGTCTAGCGAAGAAGGTATTCGAATTCGGAAATAAGCGTGTTCGTGAGCATTTCGAAGATATCAAAGGTTTTCTGGAATATAAACGAATGGACAACCTGAAAGATATTGAGAAATAGTTAATATTGTTATTGCTATAGCATGGTTCGAACTATGTATATTTGCAAGAGTAGACCATTGTTATAGTCACACATGCAGACTTTCATTCGTAAATTCTTTCAATCCGCATCAAGCGCGGGCATTATACTTTTTTCGTGCGTTGTTCTCGCTTTAATTATTGCTAATTCACCGTTGGCAGAATCCTTCCATCGGCTATTGCATACCACGATCGGATTCGAAACAGCGCATGTACATCTCAGATATAGTACTGAGCTTTGGATTAATGATGGTTTGATGGCGATCTTCTTTTTGCTAGTTGGACTGGAAATCAAACGAGAATTAGTGAGTGGTGGTTTGGCAACGCCAAAGCAGGCGGCATTACCGATTTTATGTGCTTTCGGCGGAGCTATTGTACCAGCACTTATCTATTTTTTCATCAACAGCGGTAAAGATACGGTTAGCGGTTGGGGTATTCCAATGGCTACAGATATTGCTTTTGCATTGGCCTTGTTAGCGATGTTGGGAGATCGTGTGCCGGCTTCTTTAAAAGTTTTTTTGGCAGCACTTGCTATTGTAGATGACTTGATCGCTATTTTGGTGATTGCGATTTTTTATTCTACGAATTTAGAATTTGCTTATCTCGCGTATGCGCTGGGTATATTTGGATTGATGTTGCTCTTCAATAAGCTAGGTATTCGTTCGCTCTTTTTTTATCTGATCCCCGCTTTATTTGTTTGGTATTTTATTCATCACTCGGGTATTCATGCTACGATTGCAGGCGTACTTACTGCATTCACCATTCCGATCCGATCGGCAGATGATCAGGAATCTCCATTGGTGCGATTAGAGCACGCGCTATTAACACCTGTTAATTTCTTGATTGTACCCCTATTCGCACTGGCAAATACGGCAATTACCTTTACACCTAGTATGCTCGACGGACTCACTTCACCATTGGGTTTAGGCATCATCCTTGGATTATTGGTTGGCAAACCGATTGGTATTTTCCTTCTTTCTAAAACCGCTACTAAATTAAAATTGGCTTTACTCCCCGATGGTGCGTCTTGGCAACACATTATTGGCGTAGGTCTACTCGCTGGTGTGGGCTTTACCATGGCTATTTTCATTGCCTTACTTTCTTTTACAGATCCGGCATTGATCGCGGAAGCGAAATTTGGAATTTTAGTGGCTTCATTGATTTCGGGTACAGCAGGTTATGTATTGCTTCGAAATACACCGAAATCACCTAATATTATAAAAGACATAGACGCTGTCATTCCCCAATAACTGGATTTTTCAGGCTGATCACTTCATTCTTACGTGCTGTTAATTGATGTACATGCGTATACCTACCTGCCCTTCCCATCGGCTGCCTTGCGGAACAAATGTTGGGTCTAAGTCGGTCCTCAATGTAGGATTTGCAGCCTTACGATAGTCCAATGCAACAAAAAATCCAAGGTCGTTTTTCCCAAAAAACCGACCGATATATTCCCCTTTAAATTGAGTGCCCCAGTAGCGTGTACTGTAATAATAGTAATCTGTAAAAACAACATTTTTCACGAAGTCGGATTTTGCGATGGGATTATAATTTAAAGTAGTAAGGGTTGGCAAATTCAAATAGGGTTGTGCCGATAGTCGAATACTATTCCCAGATGGACGGGTTGCATACAAGCTTGCCCACAGACTCACTTCCATATTTCCTACGTCCAGCAGGACGGATTGCACCAAATCTTGACGACGTACGGAACGATGCGCCAGATCAACACCTATTTCCTTCGCAATAGTTCGATCTTTCGCCCACAGAATACGGTAACTTCCTGCCAAATCCAGCGTATTCACTTTATAATTGACGATATCCAAACTTCCTGTCGTTCTTGTATTCCCATCTGATCCGACTTGATATCCGCCATTTATGTTGAGCATATGTTGTTTGCTTTTATGCAATGGACTGTACAAACCGATCTTTCCATTAACGCTGTGCAAATCGAATATACCTAAGGGCCCGCTATAGTATACAGAAGATTTATCGTTAACTTGGTTAGTATTGTGGTACCACTGGTACTCTCCTACGACCTGCGCGCGCCATCCTTTCCATGTGGAGCCATATTCTAAACCGGCACCTTTATAGGAATCTACTTTAGATCTGGCCACGGAATCTCTAATAACAGAACTACCATATCCATAGTTCATGTGATAAATACGATCAGGATAGAGAGACGATTGCTTGAATACCAGGCTTTTGTACACCAGACTTACCTGTTCATCTGCTTTCCCGATCAATCCGTACAGACCTAAGCTATGATTTTCAATCTTAAAAGCCACTCCTGGGCGTGCTCTTAACTCAAAACGCTGTGAACTCAAACGCGGATCTACTGTACCAGCAGACCAATGCCGATGGTAATCTATTTTCAAAAAAGGTTGTAGATGTTTAGTAATCACAAATCCTAATGCTGCATTCAATATGTAATTCTGCCGTTGGTATTCCCCACTTTTATTGGCATAAGGATAATAGGGAGCCAGTTCATTCATATTGCTGCGCAAACTATTGGCTAAGCTATCTTCAAATTGATTGTTGAATTCGAATCGCGCACCAATATGAAAGCGTCCCAATTGATTAAACCCTTTGGCCACAAAGCTTGTCATGCGTTCGGCATAGGCTTGTTGTGCTTGTCGAAAGCCGCCAGCGCCAAATCGCTGGTTCAGCTGGATCATGCCATAACTCTCCCAATTCGATTGCATCCTGAAAGTAGGTGACAATATCAAGGCTTCGGCAAAATGTTGATCTTGCCGAAAAAAATAAACAGAGTCCAAGCTGCGCTGCGCATGTGCAGCGACAACTTGAACTAGGAAAAATAAAGTGATTACTAATCTAGTATTCATGTATTTCATTAATCAATAAAAGAGCTTTCACCTTTAGAAGAGTTGGCACGATTCAAGAAACCAAAGTCGTTCGCAGAATTATTGGTATCTAATAAAATGCGTCGTCCATTTACCTTTTTGGCCGTTTTACGGACGACTGACTGACTGGAGAATGGCCCACCCGGAACAGAAATCGCACCTGCATCAAAACGCTGCGGTAAACGTCTTGGTAAACGGTCTGCGACGACTGGTGTCTCTACTTCTACCGCATCAATAATATATTGGGTTGGTATCTGCGGATAGCGGTTCGTACTACTCGATATTGTACGTGTGATTGGCGAAGCATAAGCGGGTAGATTTTCCACATTAACCGAGGCGTCTAATTTCACAATAACATACGATTCACGGGTTTGCGGAGTGAAAACCCACTCCCGTCCCGAATCGATAAAAATCACGTCCATATTAGGCACATTCAGATTATCTACATCAGTCGCCAAAGGAGAGCTTGCTGCATTGATACGCTTTAAGTATTCCGCCATATTTACCTCAAAATCAGCTTGGCTCAAATCAACCGTCAAGGTCGGGTCTTGAGCGGTAATAACACGTCCGTTCAAATCCGTATAAGATCCGGCGTGATTTACTGCAGTAGCGGCCACAATAATGCTTTTACCTGCTTCTACTCGATATCTTTTACCTGTACCATCACTCGGCACACGCATTATGCTCTTAGCGTATACAAAATCTTCGTTAGGATCACCGTTTGCAGTGGTCATTTCCAAGGCTTTACTCCAATCAAACTGATTGTTCGACAAAGAGTAGGCATCAGTGCTACGGTTTGGTTTTCCATAAATCGTGACCACTAACAGGCTATCTGCGTAGAGCGTTTCGGAGGTATTATTATAGATCTCAATGAAATTATCTCTCGTGGTCGCAGCACTTCTCGTATCTGAACCTGCATAATAGATCTGCTTGATCACAAAACCACCAATCGTTTCGCTAGTAACTAAGGTGATGGTAAAATTTTCATCTGCAAAGATGGATTTATCATTCAAAGCATAGTTCAGATAGAAATCATCTTGGCGATTCGTACCCGTCAGCGCCGTATATTCGGCTGCGGTCAGTTTCAAGGATACATTAACCGCGTAAACACCCGGAACCATATCATTTAGTTGGATCTGCCCATTAGCATTCGCCTGCAAGGTATATTTTGTACCATTGGCATTACTTTGCAAAGTGATCTCCGCTTTGTCGTAAGGAACGGTAAATGGCACTTTCTCTTCGTCTACAGCCAGTTGTATCTGCACGTTAACGGGCATCGCTTGTTGCTGGTCTTTCTGACATCCAATTAAGAGCAATAGTGTAATGGATGTAAATAATAAAGTAATTCTAGTTTTCATATGTAAGTAATTTGTTTTTATTGGTCATATAGAATGTCCAGATCATAGTGATTTGTGTTTGGCTATGATGGACATTTCATATATGTGATTGGGTTGATTATTATTCATTTTATCTTATAACCTAAATGACACGCCACCGGTAATACTTAAAGGGCTATTGTAGCGGGTAATGGTTTCCAAACCATTTGTGGGATTGATGAAAGAAGACTGTGGCCGCAAGTTGAATGTGTTATAAGCGGTCACGGCAATGCGCATTTTCTTTCCAATTTCTTTAGCTACAGAAAGTGAAAAATTAGCATATACCATGCGTTGTTCTGTGCTATTGGTATTTAGATCACGACCAGGGATAATTCCAGAGGCTTGCTGTTCTGGTGTTAGCCACACGCGCTGCATCGTCACATCCAAGTACGCAATGGCTGGCTGAGTAGCAGATTTATGTAAAGACGACATCTTATTCATCCAATTGATATCCATATAGGTCATAATTACAAATCCTAACTTTGAAATATGGGTAGTCGAGTTGAGTTTACTCGTTAGAATGTATCGCTGTTGACTATTTAACGGATTGTACAAGGCATACCAAATATTCTGGCCATCAATAATCACCGGCGTGGTTAAGCGTGTATCTTCCAAAATATCACCATTGTCCTGACGAGAAAGGATAAAGGAGGTGCTGGTGAGAAAGCTGGTTTCTATCGCTTTGATTTTCTTAGTAGACAATGACCAGTCAAAACCATAAGTGTACGAACTTCTCACATTCGCAATGTAACTAACCGAGTTATCGTAATAGGTTTGGTACACACCGGTCTCTGTATAATTAATTTTTTCTGCCGCAGCATCATAATTAAATGCGAATTGCGGTAAGGTGATCGGATGAAATTGTCGGATCGACTGGAAACCATTTGCATTATGCTTGAAATAGCCGTTCAATCTGGAAGTGATAAATTTATCCCGATAATTAACATTAATCTCTGCCTGCATGGAGCGACTAGGTTTTAAATCGGTATTGGACAATTCGATACGTTCGGTATGCAATAGATAAAGACTGGTATTGCCATAGCTGACATTCCCCAATGGAATATCGATCCAGGTCGGCGGTGGATAACGGTGCAACAAAGTCGGCGATTTGGTCGCGATACCGTAAGCCGCAGCAACTTGCCAGTGCTTATCGAGCACTATTTGTGTACTTAATCGCGGTTGTACCGATAAGGATCCGTTTTGCGAATCGAAACGGATGCCTAGACTGCTATTCATCGCTTTGCCAAACCAGCGATAGCGGATATTATCGGTGAGGTACACACCGGCGTTGAATAAGGCTGGAGTAAGCTCAAAAGAATACGGTCGTACATTTTGATCACTAAGGTCTATCCAACGCGGTCGTAATGGATCTGCAATAATTCCTCGTCCGCCGTTATTCGCATAGTTAGTATTGGCGCCATAACTTAACACGTGCGTGGATTCGCCGAGCCGAAAACGTGTTGCCAGTCGTAGATTGGCACTGGCTGTAATAGGATTGCCGACAATACGCTCTTCCGACATATATCGACCACTAACTAAAAGGCCTTCATAGATTCCTGTCGTATCCTTTCCGCCTATTGCTATTCCGCCACGATTTAGTAGCTGCTGTGCATAACTTTCTTGATTGCGTTCGGAATACGAAGCACTGAAATTGATATCATCGAGCCAGGGTTTATCTACCTTGATCATCATATTGTTGGATATCCGAATCCCAGATTCCGTAGATTCATATCTTTTCTGGGCATCATCATCCGGATCGAGCTTTACTTCATCCAGTCGTTGATTAAAATCTATACTAAGCTTATTTCGAAAATAGCGGTACTGTGGTGTATTCCATCGAATACCCGCACCATAGCGTCTGTATTCCTGAAAGCGGTCTGTAGGATTGGAGTTTGATATCGCATAGTTTCCATCCACGGTCAATCCACCCCATTTTTTCGGAAGATCGAAGCCTTTGTTTAGCGAATAATTATGGGAACCTCCGTTGATGTTGGTTGTGAAATGCCAGGGAGATCGACCCGCTTTACGTTCGATCAAAATAGCACCATCCGTCAGCTCACCATATTCAGCGGATGCCACACCTTGAATCACTTCAATCTTTTCGATGGATTCTACAGGAATTTCCCGCAAATCTATTCCCCGAAAGGGCACATCTGCGGTATTGCCGCCATTAGTGGCGGGCAAAGCACCCGAACCCATCCCCCATTGTCCTGGCAGGCGAGATTGCATATTAGCATCATTGGACAATGCCACACCATCCATAATGATCGGAACACCCAGCGAATTATTGAGCGCATCGCTACCGCCTAACGTGGTGCGTAAAGTGAGCGTTTGCGGAGCATTAATATTCGGTGCTGTGATCTGCCTACCCGGTAAGTTGTTAAGTACATCGAGCAAACTAAATGCTTGCACACGCTCAATAGCTTCTTCATCAAAGGTTATCGAAGATATAGAGTTCTTCGTGCCTTCAAATATCGGATTAACATCTACCTGCTCCAGCGTCAGACTGTTATTAACTAGCGTAATCACAATAGATTTATTGATATCGTCTTTCGCGATCTTCTGCTTGATGGTCTTTTTCCCAATATAAGACACTGTCAAAGTGATGTCGCCGTTATAAGCCGACAGTGAAATAGTGAATTTACCGTCCTTATCCGTCCTGGTTTGTTGCTGTGTTTCGTCAATGTATACGTTCGCCAATGGAAGCGGTTTACCGACTTGCCCATCGTAAACTACGCCCGACAAAATGGGAATATTACGAATCTGTGCGTGTCCTTGCAATGGCATTAAATACATAAATAAAAACATTAAAAGCATCGTAGCAATAGCTTTAATGTATATTTTCCCTAGGTTGACCATTATTTATATTAAATCTAAATAATGCGCAAATGTAAATTATATTTTCCCATCGACATAATTATTTTTAATTATTCTAAATAAAAATTGTAGTTTTGCAGCGATTTAGGAGCGGGTTTTATGCGTATTTTAGGAGTCTTTATAAGTAGTTTGTTGCTGGTGATTTTGTTATCATTCGGAGAACAATATGGTAGCACAATTATCTCCACTACAGACTCCATAGCTTCGTTATACAAACGCCCTCTTGTCGATTGGCCACAACCAAACATAGATCCGGGAGTATCGTGGAAAGAGTTCAGTTCCTTGCCCAAAGTAGATAGCGATTACTTTGCTATTATGGAATCACCGATCGTAGTATTGGGCAAAAATCTATTTTTCGACCCGATATTGTCTGGATCCAATCAAATCTCTTGCAGTTCCTGTCATCACCCACAAAGTAGCTGGGCAGATAAAGTTAGTACGCCAATAGGTCATGACCATCAGTCAGGTACGCGCAATACGCCATCTTTATTAAATGTGTACGCTCGCAAAAGCCTATTTTGGGACGGACGGGAAACTGCTTTGGAAGCACAAGCGTTGTCCCCAATCGAAGCGCACCATGAGATGAACATGAATCTTACGCAACTGATTCCAAAACTAAAAGCTATTCAGGCGTATAATGCTTTGTTTTTAGCAGCCTTTGATGACCCTGATTATTCCGTTCCAGAGGTTTTAAAAGCATTAAGTGCTTTTCAGCGTACACTGAAAAGCCGACGAAGCCGTTTCGATGAATTTTTGGATGGAAACTACAGTGCTTTATCGGCACAGCAAATTGAAGGCATGCATTTATTTCGGACCAAAGCGCGCTGTATGAACTGCCATAACGGACAATTTTTAACGGATGAAGATTTCCATAATATCGGCCTCACCTATTACAAGCGCAAGTACGAAGACCTTGGTCGGTATTATGTGACCGGCAAAGCAGAAGATGTGGGTAAGTTCCGCACGCCTTCGCTTCGCGATGTAATGAATACCGGACCTTGGATGCACAATGGTATGTTTTGGAACATCACGGGTGTAATCAATATTTACAATAGGGGCATGCAGATGAACACGGCTACCGCCGAACAAAAAGCAGCAGACCCCCACCACCCTATAACCGACCCGCTGATGCAAAAGCTCTATCTCAGCAAAGTAGAAATTGCGGCTATAGAATCTTTTATGCACGCGATTACGGCTACATCGTACCATATGCGACGGCCAGAAAAATTACCTCGATAAAGCCCATTTCTCCGCAAATTCCTATAATACTGTGACAATGCATTTCTGCAGGAAAATGTATTTTTGTGTCTAACACTTTATTAACTTTAGTCTATGCATAAATATTTTTCTATGAGAAAGCTCTTGGTCGCGGCCTGCCTATGGGTTCCCACAATGCTTTCTGCTCAAGAAGCCTTATGGCTTCGTTATCCAACCATTTCGCCGGATGGCACATCCATTGTATTTGGTTACCAAGGTAATCTGTACAAGGTAGCCTCTACGGGCGGAAATGCGACGCCACTGACCGTGGGCGAATCGCATAACATGATGCCTATTTGGAGTCGCGATGGCCAATGGATAGCCTTTGCAAACAATCGCCACGGCAATTTTGATGTTTTTGTGATGTCAGCAAATGGCGGGCAAGCGACACGCCTCACCTATAATAGTGCCGATGACTATCCCTACGATTTCACGGCAGATAATGGGGCCGTGTATTTCGGTAGTGCTCGTCAAGCTCCGGCTGCCAGCGTGCGCTTCCCAAGCATGCGTTTATTTCAGAATGTCTATGAAGTTCCTGTCCATGGCGGCCGCGCTAAGTTGGTCTCTGCCGCAGGCATGGATCATGCAAAGCTAAGCCCGAATGGCAAGCAGTTAGTTTTTCAGGATCGCAAAGGCTACGAAGATGCTTGGCGTAAGCACCATACCTCTTCGGTAACACGCGACATCTGGATCTATGATCTAGAAAAAAACAACTATCTGGCATTGACCAACGAGGAGATTGAGCATCGCGAGCCGGTATTTGCCCAAGATGGCCAATCGGTATTCTACCTTTCCGAGAAAGACGGTACGCTTAATGTGTATAAAAAAGGTCTGCAAGCGGGCAATAGCAATACGCAACTCACCCGTTTCACCAAAAACCCGGTACGACATCTTAGCGCTTCAAGAAACAATACTTTGGCATTTACGCAAGATGGCGCTATTTATACCTTGACCGAAGGGGGCACACCGAATAAGCTGAGCATTCGTATCCATACCGATTCTGGATTGCCAGATGTGAAAAACCTACCGCTTAGCGGCGAAACCAGAGAATTCAAACTGAGTCCTGATGGTAAGCAAATCGCCTACATCACGCGTGGCGAATTGTTTGTTACCAGCGTAGAAGGCGATTTTACTAAACGCATCACCGAAACTGCTGGTCAGGAGCGCATGCTTGACTGGGCACCAGACAGCAAAACGCTGATCTATGCTGCCGAACGCGATAGTACCGGCTGGGGTATTTATAAAACGGAGATTGGCAAGGCAGCTGAGCCTTATTTCTTCAATGCCAGCTTATTAAAAGAATCTCCAGTACTGGTAAACACGCACAATAATTTCGCACCAAAATATTCCCCGGATGGCAAATCCATTGCCTTCATTGAAGACCGCAATATCCTGAAAGTAATGCCAGCAAGCGGTGGCAAAGCAATCACCATCCTTCCTGAAGGTCGCAACCACTCCTATGCTGATGGCGATTGGGGTTTTGAATGGAGTCCGGATAGCCGCTGGTTATTTGTGGACGATCAAGGTGGTTTCTTTTTAAGTGGCAATACCGCCTTAGTGAAAGCGGATGGCAGCGGCGAACTGCGTCATCCTATACAAAGTGGATTTGGTGATAGCGGAGCGAAATGGTCTAAGGATGGTAAGATTATGACCTGGGTGAGCAGCCGTTATGGCCGTAAATCACTCGCTTATCAGGGAAGCCGAGAAGTCGATGTATTTGCTGCCTTTTTTGATCAAGAAGCCTACGATCGCTTTCAGCTCAATAAAGATGAATTTAAATTACTCGAAGAAAGAGATAAGCAAGATTCTACCAAGAAAAAAACACCCGAACCAGAATTTGTACCTAATATCGAAAACTTACGTGACCGTATGGTGCGCCTGACGATCAATAGCTCATCCATCAGCGATTATGTACTGAATAAAGATGTAAGTAAGTTATTCTATCTGGCGGCGTTCGAAAAAGGCTATGACCTTTGGGTCACCGAACCACGGACGCGAGAAACGAAAATCCTGGCTAAGCTAGGAGGTTCGCCGAGTGGCTTGGAAATCAGTAAAGACGGCAAAAGCTTGTTCATGACGAATCGTGGCAGCCTAGTCAAGGTCGATGCTGAAAATGGCAAAGTTACGCCGATCAGCAGCAAGAGCGAGATCAGTTTGGATGCCGCGGCAGAACGGGAATATATGTTCCACCACGCGTGGTTGCAAGTAGAGAAGAAATTCTACGATCCAAAAATTCATGGTATTGACTGGAAAGGCTACAAGAAAACCTATGCGCGCTTCTTGCCACATATCAACAATAACTATGATTTTCAAGAACTATTGAGCGAATTGTTGGGTGAGCTGAATGCGTCTCACACTGGAGGTCGTTACTCCCCTCGCCCATCCAATCCAGACATCACACCAAGCTTAGGCTTGCTATACGATGAGCAATACACTGGCGAAGGATTACGCGTAACAGAGGTGCTTGCTGGCGGCCCATTAGATAAAGCAAATAGCAAAATAGACAAGGGTAGCGTCATTACCGAAATTGATGGCAAATTGCTTAAAGCCAACGAAGATTGGGCGAAGTTGTTCAATCGTAAAGCGGGACAATATGTGTACATCAGCGGTAAAACATCTTCTGGTGCTGCATTTGCTGAAAACATTAAGCCGATCTCCCAAGGAGAAGAAAATGGCCTGATGTACAAGCGTTGGGTAAAGAGCCGTAAAGAATATGTGGACAAAATCAGTAACGGTCAGATTGGCTACGTGCATATCGAAGGGATGAATGATGGCAGTTTCCGGGAGTTGTACGAGCGCGCGATGGGCGAAAATGTGGATAAGAAAGCACTAGTAGTCGATACGCGCTTTAACGGCGGCGGTTGGTTGCATGATGACTTGAACACCTTCCTAAGTGGCAAGCAGTACTTGCAATTCGCGCCACAAGGTAACATCGTAAAAGGTGGTGAGCCAGCTTCGCGTTGGACGAAACCTTCGATCGTAGTCATGAGCGAAGGCAACTACAGTGATGCGCACATTTTCCCATACATCTACAAACAGAACGGCCTTGGCAAGTTGGTGGGTATGCCTGTACCGGGAACCGGAACAGCCGTGTGGTGGGAATCACAAATCGATCCAACCATCGTATTTGGTATTCCAATGATTGGTACCATCGGTAAAGAAGGTCGCACGACGGAGAATATGCAAGTAGAACCAGATATTCGCGTACCCCTTCCTTATAAAGCATTCTTAAGTGGGGAAGATCCTCAGCTGAAAACTGCTGTGGAAGAGATATTGAAAGAGGTGAATTAAGCCGCTTTATACTATTTAAAATCACAATAGCCCCGACGAATGTCGGGGCTATTGTTGTAAACCAAAAACACAAAGCCTACAAAACCTCGATTACTGAACCATTTTCCAGCGGATGCGAAGTACAAATCAAACAACGACCATTGTCTACTTCCCGATCCGTCAATACCTCGTTGTAACTCATCCGTACGGATCCTGCATGTACTTGTGATATACAGGTACTGCACATGCCCGATTTACAAGAGTACGGCAATTTGATCTTTTGCGCTAAGCCCACATCCAGTATAGTCTTATTGTAAGGCACCAAGAGATCATAGTTTTCTCCTTGAAATTTCAGGATCACCTGATAGGTACTGGTATCTTGCTCTTCCTCCTCACGCTCATCTTCATCCGCCTCTTCTTCGGGAAAGAAAAATGTCTCGCGATGGATTGTCTCATCCGGAAACCCCATACCTAATAAGGTAAACCGACACAGATCCATGTAAAACACCGGACCACATAAGTAAATAGCTGTTTGCTTATCCGCATCTCGATACTGCTGTATTAATCGGATGATATATTCTCTGTTCAATCGAGCGGTTAACAAGTGTTTGGAATTCGAAAATATCCACTCAATATGCAGACGATCTGGGTATTTTGCTTGCCAGCTTCGCAACTCGTCCAAGAAAAGTGTTTTTTCTGGTGAGCTATTACTGTAAACAAGTACCACTTTTGTATCTGGTTCGGCCACTAAAGCGGTCTTTAATATCGAAAATAAGGGCGTCACTCCTACTCCGGCGGCAAACAAAAAAAGGGTTTTCGGCACGCTATCTTCTGGAGTGTAAGCTAGTAAGCCTTGAGCTGCCAACACTTCAATCGTATCGCCAACGGCAGTACGATGGTGCAACAGTCTGGAAATTTCACCGTTATCCACACGCTTTACCGTAATGGAGATGGGTTCGTCAACCTCAGGAGAACTACTAAAGGAATACGACCGCCTAACCTGCCGACCATTGAAGTCAAAAGCCAACGTAAGAAACTGGCCTGCCAGATAAGGAGGAAACTCTTTGGTAGGATCATCAAAGGCTATGGTAATATTATCATTTGGTTGACGGATGATCTGAGAAATTCGAAATTTATGCATGTATTTCAACGATTCGTTACGGTTAAGCAGGAGTGTCACTTGAATGTTGCCATTCAATAATACTTTCTCGACAGCTACTATTCTTATTTAGAATACTGGATCAAATTTAATGTATAATTGTGAAATTACCTGACAGCAGCAGGTCATCAAGCTCCTTTACCGTGAAAATAACGTGTTGATAATAGTGATTTTCCAAGTTTACAAAAGCACTGTAATTATTGCTTCGCTGATAAAAATCAATTTTTAGATTCAGGGGATAATCGTTACAATTTCACTAGTGACCATTGTGCTGAAATTCCAGTATACAAAAGTGTAGATTTCGAGAATTATGTGTAACTATGCAGAAGATGAATCAGGGACCTATCGGAATTTTTGACTCGGGATTTGGCGGATTAACCGTCTTCAAATCCATTAGCGAGCGATTGCCTCAGTACAGCTATACGTACTTAGGAGACAATGCCCGCGTGCCGTATGGCAACAGATCATTTGAGACGGTGTACCAATACACCAAGGAATGTGTCTTTAAACTCTTCGAGATGGGCTGTCCGCTAGTGATCGTGGCCTGCAATACCGCATCTGCTAAAGCCTTGCGAAGTATTCAGCAAAATGATCTTCCCCCAGGTAAAAAGGTGCTGGGTGTAATCCGGCCCACCACAGAGATTATTGATCAATATACTAAAACTGGTCACGTCGGTATATTAGCCACCCAAGGCACCGTAAAATCTGATTCCTATAAAATAGAGATTCATCGTTTTCATCCGGAGATTACCGTACATCAACATGCTTGTCCGGTTTGGGTACCGCTAGTCGAAAACAACGATTTAGATAGTGAGGGAACACATTACTTCGTAAAAGAAGATGTAGAAGCGTTATTAAGTCAGTCGCCAGAAATCGACACGATTTTATTGGCCTGCACGCATTATCCGCTGCTGCTTCCTGCGATACAAGCACATACACCGAAGCACATCAAGCTGGTTGCTCAAGGCGAGCTGGTTGCCGACAGCTTAGAGAGTTACTTAGAAAGACATCCGGAAGTAGAAGCGCAATGCCAACGCGACAGTACCTACACCTTTTATACCACGGATGATCCGACAGACTTTGGAGAGAAAGCCAAATTATTCTTCGGGCAAGAAGTAATTGCCTTTCACACGATAGTAGAAGCCGTAGATTAAGCGATAGAGTCGCGAACTTCCACCTTAGTCCAGTACGGAGAAAACTTTTGAGCAGCAGCCAGATGATCGGGATGCTTTTCGTAAATATTAATGGCTTCCATAGAAGGAAACACCGCAATCCAATGATAGGAAAAGGAATTATCGACTACTTCTCTCGGGGTGGTAGGCGCTGGTGTAGCCACACGACAGGCAGTATAGCCAGGCACTTTCTTCAACGCTTCAAAAAACTGGGGAAAATCTTGTTTCTCTTGATCCGTCAGATCGGTGCGCAACCAGAAATAGACCGAATGAACAATCGTTCCTTCGCCCCATTCCACAGAAGATTGTTCTGACGGAGAACCACATGCGGCCAACACCGCGCCAGACAATACCGTGGCGCTCACTCCTTTTATAAAAGACTTTCTTTCCATAATTTGTAGATGGTTTTCGGAAAGTTACTATTATTTCATTTGCAATGCAATAGCATATAGCTTCATTTGCTTTACCATAGACAGCAAGCCGTTGGCTCTGGTAGGCGAAAGATGGTCTTTCAAGCCGATCTGATCAATGAAATACAAATCTGCATCAGCGATTTCCTTTGCGGTATGACCAGAGAGCACTTTCACCATTAAGCTCACCAAACCTTTTGTGATGATGGCATCGCTATCTGCTGTAAAGTTAATTTTATCATCGCTTACCTCTGGGCGCAACCATACTTTTGATTGACACCCTTTGATGATGTATTCATCGGTCTTCGATGCATCATCAATCAAAGGAAGCTCTTTACCCAGTTGAATAATGTATTCGTATTTTTCCATCCAGTCTTCGTAGAATGCGAAGTCCTCGATCAATTCGTCTTGTTTTTCGTTAATGGTCATGCTTTATTCTTATCTTAACATATTTGCGGCACGCGTCAACCCTTTAACCAAAGCATCAATTTCTTCCTTTGTGTTGTACATCGCGAAGCTGGCGCGTATTGTACCAGGGATGCCATAGTAGTCCATGATAGGCTGCGCACAATGATGTCCGGTGCGTACCGCAATGCCCATCTTATCTAACAATACGCCCACATCATAAGGATGTGTTCCATCAATCAAGAAAGAAACCACAGAACTTTTCTCTTTGGCAGTACCAATAAATCGCATACCTTCAATTTTGCTCAATTCCGCTGTCGCGTAATCCAGCAATTCTTCTTCGTGCTGCCGGATCGCATCCAAGCCCACCTCATTTATGTAATCGATAGCTTGCGCCAAGCAGATTCCTGCTTCAATATTCGGCGTTCCTGCTTCGAATTTAAACGGCAATTCGTTATAGGTCGTCTTTTCTAATGTTACTTCTTTAATCATATCGCCCCCCCCCTGATACGGTGGCATAGCATTCAGCAAATCTTCTCGACCGTAAAGCACACCGATACCGGTGGGTCCGTACATTTTGTGACCGGAGAATACCAAGAAATCTACATCCAAATCTTGTACATCAATAGGAATATGCTGGATAGCCTGTGCAGCATCGACTAATACCACTGCGCCATATCGGTGCGCTTCCACAATCATTTCCTTGACGGGATTGATGGTTCCCAACGCATTCGACACATAATTGAACGTCACCAATTTGGTACGTTCGGTCAATAGCTCACGATATGCATCCTGATCAAGCTCTCCATTCTTCAACATGGGAATCACCTTCAGAATGGCATTCTTTTCTTCGCACAACATCTGCCAAGGCACAATATTAGAATGATGTTCCATCGCGGTGATGATGATTTCATCTCCTTCGCCCACAAAAGCCCTCCCATAACTGCTGGACACCAAATTGATACTATCGGTAGTCCCTTTGGTTAATATGACTTCATAATCATGCGCTGCATGAATGAAATCCTGTAATTTTCTACGCGTCACTTCAAAGGCATCTGTCGAAATCTGACTTAGATGATGCACACCACGATGTACATTACTATTCATATTCGAATAATAATCGCTGATCGCCTGAATCACTTGTATGGGCTTTTGAGTAGTTGCGCCATTATCCAAATATACCAGCGGTTTGTTATGAACCTGCGTGTTTAATATTGGAAAATCTGCACGGATTTTATCTATATGAAATGGTTTCAAAATGCTGCTCTCCTTGTTTTGTCAAACAAAGTTACGATATCTAAGAGCAAATAAGCCCTCTCGCCGATTCGTTTTATCGAAAGCATGACGATTATATGAGATATTGACAATATACTTAATGCCAAAAGCACTAATCTGCCATTCACCGTCTTTTTAAACAAGATTGTTTAAGAGATGTAGACGCTATAAATAGTGTAGATAATACACATTCACACACGTCATCATAACAACCTTATTTATAATATATTATAATATGATTTTCTTGTTTTTAATTCGTAAACTGCATAATAATTCATTTTTATCTATCGAATTGGAATAATTAGTCTGATATTTGCAGAAAAATCATAATTAAGGTTTACATTTCATCGAAATCATTATGTTGCTAAATCGATCTGAGAGAAAATTCCCAAGAGTCATTATCATCGGAGGTGGCTTCGGCGGTATAGAAGTAGCGCGTCGCTTAAAAGACAAAGAAGTAGAAGTTTTATTGATCGATCGCAACAATTTCCATACTTTCCAACCGCTTCTTTATCAAGTTGCTACAGGTACATTAGCATCGGACTCTATCGCGTTTCCATTGCGAAAAATGTTTAAATCTCAGGATAATTTTCGCTTTCGCATGGCTGAGGTACTCCGCATCGACAAAGATGATAAAGTAGTACACACTTCGGTAGGCGACTTTGACTATGATTATCTTGTTGTAGCCAGTGGTGCTACGTCCAACTTTTTTGGAAATGCAGATGTGGAGAAATATTCATTGGGTATGAAAAGTATCCAGGAAGCACAAAATATCCGCAGTTATGTACTACAGAATTTGGAAGAAGCTGTATTGCGTAAGAATGCAGACGATCGCGAGCGCTTTCTAAATTTTGTGGTGGTAGGTGGTGGGCCCACCGGTGTAGAACTTTCGGGAGCTATTGCTGAAATACAGCTGCACATGTTGAAAAAAGATTACCCAGAACTATCCAAACATGAGATGAATGTGTATCTCGTAGAGGGATTGGGCGAAGTATTGGCAGCGCTTTCTGATAGATCATCTCGCGATGCCGAACGTTACCTCAAAGAGCTGGGTGTCAAAGTGATCCTAAACACCGTGGTAAAAGAATACGATGGGTTAACGGTAACGTTATCTAACGGTGATAAAATCCCAACTAAAACTGTGATCTGGGGTGCTGGTGTTAAAGGGCAATTTCCGGAAGGAATCAGCCCTGAATTGCTTCAGCGCGGAAACAGAATCAAGACGAATGGTCAGTGTCAGATCATCGATATGCCAGGTGTATATGCCATTGGTGACGTAGCAGCTACGGTTACAGAAAAAACACCTAACGGCCTTCCTGGTGTCGCTCCTGTCGCACAACAACAAGGAAAATATGTGGCAGACCACATTTTAAGTATTTTGAAAAACGAAAACAACACCGAAGATTTCAAGTACTTCGACAAAGGATCTATGGCTACTATCGGGCGGAATCGTGCAGTAGTAGATATGGGCAAAATACACTTGAACGGATTTCTAGCTTGGTGTACCTGGATGTTCGTCCATTTACTATCTATCGCTGGATTCCGCAACCAGTTGGTCACATTTATTAATTGGAGTGTTAAGTTCTTCACCAAAAATTCAGGTATTCGCCTGATTATTCACAAATATTATCGCCCTGATCCGCAGATGAAAATCACGGACGACGTGGAGCAAGTTTAAGCGTACTTACTGCGCTTAAAAGCATATTTATTGATACAAAAGGGGCATAAGCCCCTTTTGTATTTTACAGGAATTCCAGTGGTAAACACATTTGGGATTACGCATATTTGAGTATCTTTGCCTATACATTTCAACACTTAAACACCCTATTTCTATGGATAATAAAAGCGTCGCAAAGGTTTTCAAACTATATGGTCAGTTGATGGAATTGATGAATGAAAACCCTTTCCGAACTAAGGCCATTACCGGCGCCGCTTTTAAGATTGACAAGCTTCCATTCGCTGCTGAAAAGGCTAGCATGGAAGAGCTGAGCCAACAACCGGGCATAGGAAATAGTACGGCCGAAAAAATCAAACTCATCATCCAATCGGGTACATTACCTGAACTGGATAAGCTGATGGAGAAAGTACCGGAAGGCGTATTGGAGATGCTACATATCAAAGGATTAGGCCCAAAAAAAATTCAGATTATCTGGAAATCATTAAACATAGAGAGCATTGGCGAGCTTTACTATGCCTGTAATGAAAACCGCCTGGTAGAAGCCAAAGGCTTTGGCTTAAAAACGCAGGAGGAGATTAAGAAAAATATTGAGTTTGCTATTGCCAATAAAGGCTGGGTATTGTATGCTCGCGCTACACATTTCGCGGAAGCGACCTATGAAGCTTTACAACAAAATTTCCCGGACAACCAAGTTGTATTTACAGGCGACTATCGTCGTAAGACAGAGGTGCTGCAATACATAGACTTCCTAATTGATCTTCCACAGCATGTGCTCGTATCTACGCTAGAAAGCAAGGATTATGTATTGCAAGTGGATGCCGACCGTGAAGGTGTACATTTCAAAGACGACAATAATATCGCTTACCGCATCTTTACCTCTTCATCCGAAGCCTACGCTAAAAATTGGTTGTTGACCACCGGATCGGGTGAACATATCGACTTACTTACTGCGCGGAACAAAAACCTTCCTGATCTGCCTACCGAAGCCGCAATTTATGAATCCATGGGCTTAACCTTTATCGAGCCGGAGCTACGTGAAGGATTCAACGAAATAGATTTAGCGGCAGCAAATAATTTACCTAAGCTGATTCGAAACGAAGATATATTGGGTACACTGCACAATCACTCGACTTATTCCGATGGCGTACATAGCTTGGAGCAGATGGCTACCTATTGTAAAGAACAAATGGGCTTGCAATATCTGGGAATATGTGATCACTCTAAAACTGCTGTATATGCTAACGGTCTTTCCATAGAGCGCATTGAGCAGCAATGGAAAGAAGTTGAAAAGTTGAACCAAAAATTAGCGCCATTTAAAATCTTCAAAGGCATAGAATCAGATATTTTAGGCGACGGCTCCTTGGACTATCCAACGGAGATTCTTTCACAGTTTGACTTTGTCGTGGCTTCCGTGCACAGCAACTTAGGCATGACCGAGGAGAAAGCAACAGAGCGATTGATCAAAGCGATTGAAAATCCATATACGACCATTTTAGGACATCCAACCGGCCGACTATTATTATCCAGAGCGGGATATCCGATTGATTACCGGAAAGTAATCGACGCTTGCGCTAGTAATCAAGTAGTCATTGAGATCAACGCCAATCCGCTTCGTCTGGATTTGGACTGGCGCTGGCATCGCTACGCTTTACAAAAAGGTGTGCTACTATCGATCAATCCAGATGCGCACCGCATGGAAGGATTTCATGACATGCAGTACGGTGTACTGGTAGGGCGCAAAGGCGGCCTGTCGGCCGACAAATGCCTCAACGCTTTTAATCTGGAAGCGATACAGGAATTTTTTGACAAGCGGAAGGCAGAAAAGAGCTAGGAGAACTTGTTGCAAAATCAGGCAAAAACTTTCTTACAACCTCACTTCTAAAAGCTTTCCGTCAGATAGGATCTGCAAACTATTCTTAGCGTGAGGAGAAATTTTGAGCATGTCACACGGTTCCAGGCTACTGATATCTACTCCATCTACACTAATGATCTGATCGCCAGATTTCATCTTCGCCTTCAAATCATCACGCAAGATATAACCGATCACAAATTTTTTATCGCGTATACCGATGGTATAAGCAGGCAAATCACTGGATAAATCATGCACTGCCTTGTCACTTTCAAAATAGAAGTTCTGATGTTTATAATCCAAGATTACGTTACCATATTGCAACAACCCGGTACCCACTTTGGAGCTTCCATTCGAGGTCGTGATGTTCATGTTTTTCAGATCAACTGTACCAATGCGTACATAATCTGCGGTAGCAGTATATTGACGACTAGCGACCGATCCATAGATCCCAGATGATCCAACTCCCTCCATTGCGATCGCGCGGCTAAACAAACCTGATCTACGCGTCGCTTTCTCATATGACTTTTTTGAATAGGTGAAGAGATTATTAAATCCACTATCAAATAATACCGGAACCTTGGACTTTCCATTTTCTCCAAATGAGAACGGAATAATAGGCAGTAATTGCTGCCCGTCAAGCCTCATTTTAATCGGAGCGGCGGTCGGATTGATCTTATTTAAATCGTCTGTAACAATGAGTTTCTGGTTTTCCCAATCAATCTTCACAATCAAATCACGAAACAGGTTACTTCCTATAAATCCAGCAATATCATGACAACCAAATGGAAAATGATCAGAAAAATCGTGATCCAATGCCGCATAATCATAAAAGGTCACTCCGCCTAAAGTGAGCGAATCAATAATTCCGAGCTCCATTTTTCCTTTTTGATTCTGGCTATCACTAATTTTCAAAATCTTAGGCTTCACTTTGTCAGACAAGAACTCTCCTCTAATCATATTGGGCGCGCCGGTATCAAAGAGAAAACGATGCGCTACACCACTCACTTCTGCATACAGAAAGATAAATTGATTTTTAACTTCGAAAGGGATTTCCAGATAAATATCCTTTTGGACGCTTCCGCTTTTAAAAAGAGGGGATTGTGCAAACAGAGATAACCCTGATATACACAATAGCACAAATAGTAAGAAAAATTGGCGCATGGTTAAGCGATTGATCACCCTAATTTAACCAATAATTTGCTGATAATAGCACGGTGCGTAAAGATTTAGCGATCGACGTCGATTTTTTGTAGATTTAACCATTCAATCGATCATATGATGCACAAATTTGCCGCGATTCTACTTATCAGCGTCCTCACGCTGCCGTTAGGCGTATCAGCACAGCTGATGAAAGCCAAGCAACTCTTTACTAAAGCCGACTCTTTACGCGGACAGCTTACTCCATACAGAACCTGTTACGACATCAAATACTATCATTTGGATGTGAAGGTAGATATTGAAAACAAGCATATTGAAGGGACTAACCTATTTCGATTTGAGGCGGTAGAAAACTTCGACACCTTGCAATTCGACTTATTTGAAAATCTCTCGGTAGACAAAGTGCTTTACCAGGGCAAAGAGCTAAATTTTAGTCGGGAATACAATGCTGTTTTCGTGGCTTTTCCAACCAGCATCCCGAAAGGGAAGTTAGACTCTTTCGTGGTGCACTACTCCGGCAATCCTATCCAGGCAACTCGCGCACCGTGGGATGGCGGCTTTGACTGGAAACAGGATAGCAATGGAAAACCTTGGGTAGCCACCGCCTGCCAGGGTTTGGGCGCCAGCGTTTGGTGGCCCAATAAAGACCATCAGTCGGATGAAGTAGATAGCATGTTGATCTCCGTAGCTGTGCCACAAGGTGTGATGAATGTATCCAATGGCAGATTGGTAAAAACCGAAAAACTAAAAGATAAGTACACCAAATACCATTGGAAAGTGCGCAATCCAATCAACAACTACAATGTAGCCTTGAATATTGGCGATTATGTACATGTAAACGAAAACTACAAGGGCGAAAAGGGACCTTTAACGGTTGATTACTATGTATTGAGGGAAAATGCGGATAAAGTAAGTCACCTACAAAAAAATGTTCGCCAAACGCTAGAAGCTTTTGAACATTGGTTTGGCCCCTACCCTTTTTATGAGGATGGTTATAAGATCGTAGAGACGGCACATCTGGGCATGGAGCACCAAAGTGCGATCGCCTATGGCAACCGCTTCGGCAATGGCTACTTGGGCAGAGACATGTCTGGTACGGGCTGGGGTTCAAAATGGGATTTCATTGTGGTTCACGAATCTGGACATGAATGGTTTGGCAATAATATCACTTCCAAAGATCTTGCAGACATGTGGATTCACGAAAGCTTCACCAACTACTCCGAATCCCTATTCATCGACTATTTTTATGGTAAAGCCGCGAGCGGAGCTTACGTTGATGGTAATCGCAAAAGTATTTCGAACGATAAACCCATGCAAGGCCCCTATAACGTAAATAAAGAAGGTTCGGGCGATATGTATCCTAAAGGAGGTGTATTACATCACATGATTCGTACCATTATCGATAACGATGAGAAATGGCGGGAAATACTGCGTGGATTGAACCGTACTTTTTATCATCAGACAGTAGGATATCAAGACATCGTACAGTACATCAGCAAGGAGTCAGGTATCGATTTTTCAAAAACTTTTGAGCAGTACGTACAACACCGTAGTATCCCAACGTTGGAGATTATCCGAATGCCTGAAAATCAGATCGCCTACCGTTGGATAGCAGAGGTGCAAGGCTTTGATATGCCAGTACATATCCAGCTCGGTGAAGACAAGAAAACGCTGTTACATCCAACGGATAAATTTCAATTTATGGAGTTGTCTGGTGTCACTGAAAAAAACATTTCGGCAGACATCTTTAACTATTATATAGGGGTTTCTATACAATAAATCTATCCATTTCGCGTTGCGAATACGTACTGAATAATCATCTTCATATGACCGAGCCGGCTCGTTATTTTTTATGAGGGAGTATAGCCAAAGAAAAGATTTTTTTCAGTAGGTTTGCATTTAAAATAAAACTTAGAAAATTCGCGCTAGATGGGTCTTTTTAATTGGTTTACGCAAGAAATTGCGATTGACTTGGGTACGGCGAATACCCTTATCATACATAATGACAAAGTAGTGGTGGACGAGCCTTCTATTGTCGCATTTGATCGCACAACAAACAAGGTTATTGCGATCGGTCGGCACGCTATGCAGATGGAGGGTAAAACGCATGATAATATAAAAACCGTACGTCCGCTTCGTGACGGGGTTATCGCTGATTTCACAGCCGCAGAACACTTGATCCGTGGTATGGTGAAGCTGGTTAACAACGGTAAAAGCTGGTTTTTTCCTTCTTTGCGGATGGTGGTATGTATACCTTCAGGTATTACCGAAGTAGAGAAACGTGCCGTTCGAGATTCTGCGGAGATTGCGGGAGCAAAAGAAGTATACCTAATCCACGAGCCCATGGCGGCAGCGGTAGGTATCGGTATCGATGTCGAAGAACCGGTTGGTAATATGATTATTGATATCGGTGGTGGTACTACAGAAATTGCAGTTATTGCCCTATCAGGAATCGTTTGTGACCAATCGATTCGCGTAGCAGGAGACAACTTTGACTCTGACATCGTACAATACATACGTCGTCAACATAATATTATGATTGGCGAGCGTACCGCAGAGAAAATAAAAATCGAAGTCGGCTCGGCACTTCCTGAATTGCAAGACGCACCAGACGATTTTCCAGTACAGGGTCGTGACTTGATGACGGGAATTCCAAAGCAGATTACGGTTTCTTACACGGAGATTGCACACTGTTTGGATAAATCGATTTCAAAGATCGAAGAAGCCATTCTCAAAGCGTTGGAGATCACTCCTCCAGAGCTTTCCGCCGACATTTACCAAACAGGTATTTACCTAACGGGCGGTGGTGCTTTATTACGCGGCTTGGACAAACGTGTACAAGCGAAAACAAAGCTTCCGGTTCATATTGCTGAAGATCCCCTTCGAGCAGTAGTACGTGGTACAGGCATCGCCTTGAAAAACATCGGAAGATTCAAGTTTTTGATGCAGTAATTAATCTCCATGTAGGAGTAATAATAGACACGTTTGCGGATGATGAATGCATGATTCCGCAAACGTGTTAAATAATTTTAGGGGATAGGCTAGAAGACTTTCGTCGTATAGATAACCCGCATGAGCAAAGCAGAAAAATAAAAAAACAGGATGAAAAACCTTTGGCTTTTCTTTATTCGTTACAACGCCTTTTTCTGGTTCTTGCTTTTTTTTACAGCGGCCGTTATCCTTGCGATTCGCCACAATTCTTTCCAACGCTCTTCTTTCGTCAGCTCTTCCAACGTCGTGGTAGGTTCATTTTATGATCGACTGAATTCTTGGAAAAGCTATCTCGATCTGAGTACCACCAACGAAGACCTGGCACGTGAGAATGCCCTACTGAGACAAAAGTTACAAAATTATATTGTTCGCGATACGGTAGACTCCATCCCTTTAGCAGATTCTATTGATGAAAGTCGCTACGAGTTTATCGTTGCCGAAGTCGTGAATAACAGCATAAATCAAAAAAGCAACTACCTCACCTTAAGCAAAGGAACAAATGCTGGTATCGAAAAAGGAATGGGTGTGATCACGTCTAATGGAGTTGTGGGCATCGTACTGCATGTATCCAAGAATTTCGCCACGGTACGCTCCTTATTACACCCAGATTCTCGCGTTTCGGTTACGCTGGATAGTACAGAGGCCTTCGGCTCTTTGGTTTGGGGTAATAATATTGACCCAAAATTGGCTACGCTCCGAGATATTCCAA
Organism: Sphingobacterium sp. lm-10; assembly: GCF_023554555.1. Taxonomy (NCBI): domain Bacteria; kingdom Pseudomonadati; phylum Bacteroidota; class Sphingobacteriia; order Sphingobacteriales; family Sphingobacteriaceae; genus Sphingobacterium; species Sphingobacterium sp. lm-10. Next base: position 120,647 of record NZ_JAMJWC010000001.1, on the reverse strand, counting down.
ATCACATCAAAGCCCAAAAAGGACAGGTGATCCGAACCTCTGGGTTCTCTTTATTTCCTAAAGGAATTAAGGTAGGTGAAGTAGATGAAACAGGCATTACCTCAGGAGAGAGTTTTCTGGATATACGAGTCCGGCTGAGCACCAACTTTTACAACCTACATCACGTATACGTGGTGAAAGACAACTTGGAAGAAGAAAAACAAATGCTAGAGGCAGAAAGGGAAGATAATGGCTAGAGTAATTTTCCAAAATATCATCCGTTTCATTGCCCTAATTGCGATACAGGTCGTCCTGTTCAAAAACATCGGCTACTACAATCTGGCTACGTTCTTCCCCTACATCCTGATTATCCTGCTTCTGCCATTGAGGTCGTCCAATTTCTTTGTGTATGCATTGGCTTTTGCTACCGGATTGTCTATTGATGCCTTTTACGACTCCTTAGGCATCCATGCCGCTGCCTGCGTTGCACTGGCTTGGTTTAGAATCGCGTTTATACGAATAACATTAGAGATGGATGTGAGACAATCGTCAGACAGCCCATCTTGGGGTGAATTGGGATCCAAATGGTACATATCTTATGTTTTCTTTGGTACGTTAATCCATCACCTTACCTTATTTGTGATGGAGGTGTTTTCTTTCAAAAACTTCTTGATGACATCTTTGAGCATTTTACTAAGTAGTTTGAGTACTTTTGCAGTTATCATGTTAATCAGTCTTCTCTTTTATAAACGGAAGTCGAGATTAGGTATATAATTCTATAAAGCCATCGCGTATATGAACAATAGCTTCTTTACACGCAAATACATTATTCAGGGTATTTTCCTTACGACCGCCATTCTGATCGTAATTCGGCTATTTTATATCCAGATTATTGACGACAGCTACATTTTATCGGCCAATAACAATGTGCTGCGCAAAGTGATTGTTTACCCCGCTCGAGGAGCGATATTGGATCGAAATGGCAAAATTTTAGTACAAAACGAACCAATTTACGACTTATTAGTAACGCCTCGCGAAGCGAAAGACATCGATACTTTGTTGCTTTGCGAATTGATCGGCATTGACAAAGAGGGTTATATTCAACGTATCGATAAGGCAAAAGCTCATTCTCCTTATCGGGCGTCACAGTTCGAGAAGCAGCTTTCATCGACCACCTATGCTCGTTTGCAAGAACATCTCTACAAATTCAGAGGTTTCTATGTACAAAACCGAACCGTACGAAGTTACCCAGATAGTATTGCTGCTCAATTTCTAGGGTATATCCAAGAAGTTAATCAACGGGATATTGAACGGTCTGAAGGGTTCTATCGGCCTGGAGATTATATCGGTGCCACCGGTGTAGAACGCGCGTACGAAGATCTCCTACGTGGCAAAAGGGGTATTAGAAACCAAATGGTAGATGCTCTTAACCGCCCACAGGGTTCGTTCATGGATGGCAAGTACGATACCCTTGCCGTGACCGGGGATGGTATGGTTTCGTCTTTAGATAAGGACCTGCAAATTTTAGCGGAGCGTCTGATGAAGAACAAATTAGGTTCTGTTGTGGCGATTGAGCCTTCCAGCGGAGAGATATTGACAATGGTAAGTAGTCCTACCTACGACCCCAACCTGATGGTAGGACGTGATCTAGGGAATAATTATATGGATCTGCTAAACAACGAGAATAAACCCATGTTTATCCGGCCTATCCAGGCATCCTATCCTCCTGGTTCCATTTTTAAAATTGTAGCGGCACTAACAGCACAACAGGCGGGCATGATCAATGCGCAAACAACTTTTAATTGTAGTGGTGGATATAGGTACGGTGGCGGACGTGGATTCATGCGATGCACTGGTGTGCATGGAACGATTGATCTTGCGCGTTCTATAGAAGCTTCTTGTAACCCTTATTACGCCAATGTATTTGCCAGAATGATCGATGGACGAGGCATGTCGGGTCCGCAAGCTTACGACTTATGGCGGGAATCGTTGATGAAATTTGGTTTGGGACATACCTTGGGGATTGATCTTCCTGGTGAAAAACCAGGACTTGTACCCACTTCCGACTACTATACCAAAATATACGGTAGCACAAAATGGCGTTCTTCATTTAATATTTCACTTTCTATCGGACAAGGTGAATTAGGTATAACACCTTTGCAGATGGCTAATATTACAGCTATCGTAGCTAACAGGGGCTTTTACTACCGCCCTCACCTAATCAAAGGTATTGGCGACGAGCAGATTGTAAAACCAGAGTTTACCGAGAAAATATCTGCTGGTGTAGATGCCAAATATTATGAAGCAGTGATTGAGGGCATGAGTCGTGTGGTCAACCGCGGCGGTTCGGGTCGCGCAGTAGCCATTCCTGGTATCGAGATGTGCGGAAAGACCGGAACCGTACAGAATCCCCATGGTGAAAATCACGCCGTATTCTTTGCCTTCGCCCCAAGAGAAAACCCTAAAATTGCTATTGCAGTGTTCGTAGAAAATGCTGGATATGGCGGTACTTGGGCAGCTCCGATTGCCAGTATGCTGGTAGAGTCTTATTTGCGAGACACCATCTCATTACCAAAATACTTGCAAGACCGGATTTATAATGGTGATTTGAGACCTAAGCCAAAGAAGACGGTGGAACCTATAAATACAGCTTTGAATAAAGGGGACAATATCCAGAAAAAAAAGCCAGAGCAGTCGGCGTTATTAGTACATCACAGTCAAAGACCGCGCAGGTCATGATAAACGCGAGTGCCTGGCAGCATACACGCATGAGCTATATAGTTGTTAATAGACAGATCATAAACATATATGAATAGTTTACAGAAAAAGAGCTTTTTGGGACAGGTGGACTGGTGGACGGTCTGCCTGTGGTTTATGCTTTGTCTAATAGGTTGGTTTAATATACACGCAGCAGTTTACGATCCAGACCAAGCTAGCCTATTTAATCTGAACACCAATTATGGCAAACAATCTATCTTTATTGGCACGGCACTTATTATTGGATTCAGTATTCTGATTATTGATGCCAACTTTTTTATTTCATCGGCTCCTTTTGTGTATTTTATTGTGAGCTTACTGCTCATTGCCGTTTTAATCGTCGGTCGAAATGTGGGGGGTAATCAGGCCTGGATTCCTTTAGGAAGCTTCCGGCTACAGCCCTCAGAATTTGGTAAGCTGGCGACCTGCCTCCTTTTAGCCTTTTATCTCAGTAACCAGATTACTAAAAATCCAAACCTTAAAACTTTGTTTTTTGGAGCGGTGATCGTTCTTTTTCCTGTAATGCTGGTCATGTTGCAACCCGATACTGGGTCGGCATTAGCCTTTTTTGCACTCATTTTCGTATTCTATCGGGAAGGTTATGTAGGTACACAGGTTTTAGTAATCGGTGGCTTGGCTATCGTTTTATTTCTATTAGCACTACTCTTCAATCAATGGCTGTTAATTGGTGTATTGGCGGCTACAGCAGGACTATTTATGTATCTGCTACGCAGGAAGCGAAAAAACCTGATCAATATCGCGATACTATTTCTCTCCTCTTCGGTCTATATTCTGTGTGTAGATTTCGCTTACGATCATATCTTACAGACGCACCAGCGAAACCGGATCGACATTATTTTAGGGAAAATTGATGACCCCCGCGGGCAAGGTTATAACTTGAACCAATCGAAGATTGCCATCGGCTCTGGCCAGTTATTTGGAAAGGGTTATCTACAGGGCACACAAACAAAGTACAATTTCGTACCAGAACAAAGTACCGATTTTATCTTTTGTACAGTTGGTGAAGAATGGGGATTTGTAGGCTGCGTTGTGCTCATCAGCGTGTATTTGGCCTTATTGATGCGTCTCATCAATATTGCGGAACGACAGCGATCGGCCTTTGGTCGTATTTATGGATACGGTGTCGTATCCATCATCTTCTTCCACTTCTTTATTAACATCGGAATGACGATCGGTATCGTGCCCGTTATTGGTATCCCTTTACCCTTTATCAGCTATGGTGGATCTTCCCTATGGTCTTTCACCATTTTACTTTTCATATTATTAAAGTTCGATTCTTCCCGTAAAGGTTTGTCGAATATGAATTAAAAAGTGAGTTGGCTTCAGCCTGCTTGATTAAAATGATAGCATCTGTCCACCATGTACTTTCTGATATTTATCAGGAATTAGGAAACTTAGATCGCTTGGGCAATGGCGTAGCCAGATGCCCAGGCCCACTGAAAATTGTAGCCACCGAGCCAACCGGTAATATCCACCGCTTCGCCACCGAAATAAAGTCCTTTTACCAAGTTGGATTCCATTGTCTTGGCATTGATTTCGTCGGTAGCCACACCTCCAGACATCACTTCTGCTTTATCATACCCTTTGTCACCAGCCGGCTTCACGGGAAAGCGATGAATGATATCAAAAATACGTTGTGCATCTGCTTTGCTCAAGGAAGCAATCTTCAGCGTTAGCGGCAACATCTCTCCCATGGCCTCCACTAGCTTTTTGGAAAAATGATCTTGTAAGAGTTGTGCAACAGTGCGTTTACCGCCTTGTTGACGCTCTTCTTTGATGAGCTGATCTAAGCGATGCCTAGGTAGCAGATCGATCGAAAATGTTTCGCCCGCTTGCCAGTAGGTCGATATCTGCAAAATAGCCGGTCCGCTCAATCCCCAATGGGTAAATAGAATATTTTCTTCAAAAGAGATACGCTCATTCCATACCCGGGCAAATAGAGAGTTGCCCGATAAGGCCGCGTACCAGGCTGCATCTTTACCCGTAATCGTCAGCGGTACCAGCGCAGGAGCTGTCCGCACGATCCGATGTCCAAGATCGCGTGCCACACGTAGTGCAAAATCAGACGCACCTAGCTTCTGTACGGGCAAGCCACCAGAAGCCATCACGACCTTCTTCGTGGTAATTTGTTGCACAGCGCCTTGTCGTTCTATCGTAATCTCAAAACCGGGCGAAACCTGCTTCACTCCCTTTACTAAACTATCTAACCAAAGCACTTGCTTTGTCTGATTCATTAGTCGAAGAAAAACATCCACAATATCTTTAGCTTTATTGGAGGTTGGGAATAATTGACCTAACGTTTTCTCTGCTCCCTGAATGGATCCGTATCCTTCGAAGAACGAAATAGTGTCGTCTACCGTCCATTGATTAAAAGCGGAGTGAAGGAAGTCCGAATTTTCGGTCACGAAATTATCGATCGACGTATGCAGGTTGGTGTAATTGCAACGCCCTCCACCCGAGATCAGAATCTTTGCTCCCGGCTTGCTATTACGCTCCACGACCAAGACGCGCTTGCCCAATAGTCCGGCTTGCGCTGCACACATTAAACCGCAAGCGCCAGCACCAATAATTACGGCATCAAATTCCATCATACGCAATGAGTTCTCCAGCTAGAGAGATGACTGATTTTTCATTCCAGGATTGCTCGCAAAGCGCTAATATGCGGATCACATCTCTCGCTTGTTCGGGCCGAACGATCAATACACCTTTACCTTGCAGCACATCGACTACATTGGCATAAAAATCTTGTCCAGATCCCCGTTCACTCCTAATTTTTCGGATGTTATCCCCTTTTACGGGATCTTCGACCGCCAACGTACCGTAAGTGCTCTCTTGCTCTACTCCCCAATCGGCATGCAAATGTGGTAAACTTCCACTTCGGAGCATCTCTTCTTGCGGATCTGTTCCGGGCTTTATAAAGCAACCTGCGGTTCCGTAAAGTGCATAGCGAGGCGTGGGCAACTTGGCCAACATCTGACCCTTGAGGGATACTTTTAATGCGGGATAAGAAAGAATAATCTCAAAATCGTCTACCGCCTCTGCTCCATCCCGTTGTACGCGAAGGTCCGCAAAAACCGAGGTCGGCGCACCAAAAAGTTGCAAAGCTTGATCGATAAGATGTGCGCCCAGATCATAATGAATGCCAGATCCCGGCAGATTTTGTTCGCGCCACGCACCTTCACGAAGGTAATTACGAAAGCGATCGTATCGCGCTTCATAATTCGTTAGCCGACCTACAGCATGTTCTTCCACGAGCTTACGAACAGTTTTGTAGTCAGAATGGAACCGCGCATTGTGATGAACTGTGAGCAACAGATTCTTTTGCGCAGCTATAGAGATCAACTCATCAGCCTGTTCTGTGGTGTTGGTAAATGGTTTCTCCACCACGACGTGTTTGCCGGCAAGCAAAGCTGCCTTTGCAAAATCATAATGCACATCATTAGAAGTGGCAATAACCACAATATCAATTTCTGGATCGTCAAAGATGTCTATCGCGGATCCCACAGCGATAGCTTGCGGATACCGCGCTCTCAGCAGCTCTTGATGCTCCTTTTTACGCGCGGTAACTTTATAGAGTTGCAGTTCGGGATGTCCTGCGATAAAAGGTGCATGAAAAACCTGACCACCTATTGAAAAACCTATTAAACCAACTTTATACATCTAATTGTAGTTACATGCGTTCTGGAACCTGAATACCTAATAACTGCATGCTACGCGCAATCGTATCGGCTGTAGCCGCAGATAAACGCAAACGAAAACCCTTTACTGCAACATCTTCTGTTTTCAATACGCTAACTTCATGATAGAATTTATTGTACAATTTCGCCAATTCGTAGGTGTAGTTAGCCACGTGCGCGGGACTAAATTCCTGCGCTGCTATTGCTATCACCGAGGGATAATTGCCCAATGCCTGTATCAGATCCCGCTCAAACAGACTAATCGTAGCGATATCGTATAATTTGGCACCTGCCGAATACTCCCCTTTGCGCAAAATGGAGTTGATCCTTGCATAGGTATATTGTATAAAAGGACCGGTATGTCCCTGAAAATCTACAGACTCGTTCGGATCAAACAACAGGCGTTTTTTGGGATCTACCTTCAATAAGAAATATTTCAAAGCGCCCATTCCGATAGTTCGGTATAGCTCCTGCTTATCTTCCTCCGAAAATCCTTCTGTCTTACCCAATTCTTCCGTACGCGATTGCGCCGTTTCGACCATTTCTGCCATCAAATCATCGGCATCTACGACAGTTCCTTCCCTAGATTTCATCTTACCCGACGGTAGGTCTACCATGCCGTAAGACAGGTGGAAAAGACCATCTGCCCACGCTTTACCCAATTTCTTTAGAATTAGGAACAATACTTTGAAATGGTAATCTTGCTCATTGCCCACCACGTAAATGGACTCTTCCATACCAAATTCGTCGTATTTCAATTGCGCTGTGCCCAGATCCTGGGTAATATACACGGAAGTGCCATCTCCACGTAACACCAACTTTTCATCCAAGCCATCGGCAGTCAGATCAATCCATACAGAGCCGTCTTCTTTTTTGAAAAAAACGTTTTTGCTTAATCCTTCTTGAATGATGTCTTTACCCAGCAAATACGTATCCGACTCATAGTAGAACTTATCAAAGGCTACACCTAACGAATTATAGGTTACTGCAAAACCAGCATATACCCATTCGTTCATCGTTTTCCACAATTGGATCACGTCAGCATCGCCTGCTTCCCATTGCTGGAGCATATGCTGCGCTTCCTTGATCAATGGTGCATTGCGTTTAGCCTCTTCTTCCGATTGTCCTTCGGCCTTTAAACCTTCAATTTCTGATTTATAGGCTTTATCAAAGGCTACATAATATTTACCCACCAGATGATCTCCCTTCAAGCCAGCTGTCTCCGGTGTTTCGCCATTGCCAAATTTCTGCCACGCCAGCATAGACTTACAAATATGTATACCGCGGTCGTTAATCAGGTTGGATTTGATAACATCATAACCATATGCTTTCCAGATTTCTGCTACCGAAAAACCCAACAAATTGTTGCGGATATGCCCCAAATGCAGCGGTTTATTGGTATTAGGCGACGAATATTCCACCATAATACGCTTGCCCGTTGGCTGGAAAACACCAAATTCTGGCGTAGAAATCGTGTTATTCAACAAATTGATCCAATAATCATCGGATAAGACAATGTTCAGAAATCCTTTGATCACATTGAAAGATACTACTTCTTCAATGGCATCCTGTAGCAACTCGCCGATCTCCTGACCGGTTTGTTCCGGAGATTTTTTAGAAAAGCGGGTAACGGGGAAAACCACAATCGTAAACTGCCCTTCGAACTCCTTACGAGTTTCTTGTAGACTAATTTGGCTTGCGGCAATATCGGCTTGATAGCACGTTTTAACGGCTTTAACCGTTTCTTCTATGAGTAATTGTTGAATGGATGAATCCGCCATATAAATGTAAGAATGTTATAAAGCTTCTGATAATGAGGGTGAAAAATTACGGTGTTTGTAATAGGTATTCATTACGAAAGCATATCTTTGCCAAAAATAACAAAAAATGCAGAGCTATCAGGAATTTCTTGACTTAAGTGTCGGCTTCCCGCAAGACGGATTCGACATCATCGATGACGAATTATACTTCCACGACCTTAACCTGATGGAGATGATTGAGACGTATGGTACTCCCCTACGTTTTACCTATCTTCCCATCATTAGCAAAAAGATACAGCAGGCGAAAATACTTTTTCAAACAGCCATCTTAAAGCATAATTACCGCGGTTCTTATATGTACTGCTACTGTACAAAATCTTCCCACTTTAAACATATTGTCGAAGAAGCGTTGAAGAATGATATTCATTTAGAGACATCTTCTGCTTTTGATATGCCGATGATTGATGCGCTGGAGCGTCAGGGTGCCGTTACGAAAGACATTACGGTGATCTGCAACGGTTTCAAAACATTTCAATACAAACAATACATCGTAGACATGCTTCACGATGGTTATAGAAACATCATCCCAGTATTGGACAATAAAGAAGAGTTCAATATGTACGATGATGAAGTGGAATTGGATGCACCGTGTAGCCTGGGTATTCGGATTGCAGCAGAAGAGCAACCCGACTCACAGTTTTATACCTCTCGCCTAGGTATTCGTATGGAAGATGTCATTGACTTCTACAACTCCAAAATTGCGGAGAACCCACATTTCAAGGTGAAGTTATTACATTTCTTCATCAACTCGGGCATCTCAGACACGCCTTATTATTGGAATGAGTTGGAGAAATATGTGACCTTATACTGTAAATTCAAAAAAATCAATCCAGATCTGGATACCTTAGATATTGGTGGCGGTATGCCTTTTAAAGATTCATTGGTACATGATTTCGATTTCGAATACATGGTCAACGAGATCGTCAACCGAATCAAACAAATCTGTGCACACCACGAAGTATTGGAACCGGACATCATTACCGAATTCGGAAAATATACTGTGGCAGAAGCTTCTGGTATTTTATATAAAGTGCTAGGCCGCAAACAACAAAATGATCGGGAGAAATGGTTGATGTTAGATGGTTCATTCATCACCAACCTACCAGATGTATGGGCATTGAACCAAAAATATATCTTATTGCCGATCAATAACTGGGATTCGGAGTACGAACGCGTCAATCTAGGCGGCATTACTTGTGATGGTCAAGATTATTACAACCAAGAAGCACACATGAACTCGGTGTTTATGCCGAAAACCCGCAAGGTACAATATCTCGGATTTTTCCACACCGGCGCTTACCAGGAGGTGTTAAGTGGATATGGTGGTATTCACCACTGCCTGTTGCCTTCGCCTAAGCACGTGCTTATTCGTAGAAATCGAGACGAAACATTCAACTATGAGGTATTCGGCGAAGAGCAAAATTCCAAGCAAGTGATGAAGTTATTAGGTTATCAATAGGATCTTTTCCCTTTAAACAGTACACTAGCTTTGAAACGCTTTATGTGGATACTCATTGTTCTATTGGCATTACTAGCCCTTGCTGTATACCTATTCAGCAAACAAGATAAGATTGGCTATTATGCCAAGGGAGAGCGCTTGCAGCGCATGGAGGCGGCCCCCAATTTTAAAGATGGTGTGTTTGACAATCTGGAGCACACGCCAAGCTTAGCAGAGGGAGAAACAATGTTGACCGTGATGCGTAAGTGGCTTTTCACCAAAAACCCAAACAAACAACCGCTATCGGAATTGCCTCATGTGCAAACCAACTTGAAATCACTTCCGCTTGACAGTAATTTGCTGGTGTGGTTTGGGCACTCTTCCTATTACCTACAGTTAGACGGAAAACGTATACTGGTAGATCCAGTTTTTAGCGGAAGTGCTTCACCCGTGAACAACATCAAAGCATTCTTAGGTACGAATACCTTTGGGGTAAATGAGATGCCAGAAATTGACCTATTGATCATCAGTCATGACCACTGGGATCATCTAGACTATGCCACCATACGCGCGTTGGAACCAAAAATGAAACGTGTATTGACTGGACTCGGTGTCGGCGCACATTTTGAAGGCTGGGGATATCCGGCTACTAAAATCACCGAATTGTATTGGGGAGAAACAGCAGATATTGAAGGTTTGCATTTTACCAGTTGTACCGCCCGTCATTTTTCAGGACGCTGGCTAACGCGTAATACCAGCCTGTGGTCTTCCTTCGCGGTGCGATCCAGTAATCTTAATATCTACCTCGGTGGCGACAGCGGATATGGTAGTCATTTTAAGAAAATTGGGGCAGCATTGGGACCGTTTGACTGGGCAATCCTAGAAAACGGACAATACAATACTTCCTGGCGATACATCCATATGCTACCCGACGAGGTAGTGCAAGCAAGCCAGGATTTACGTGCCCAAAAATTAATTCCGGTACACTCCGCCAAGTTTGTGTTGTCTATACACGATTGGGATGAGCCCTTGAGAGAAGTGACTAAATACGCGAAAAACAAGGGTGTGGAAGCGGCAACACCGCAAATCGGCGAAGTAGTCTACCTAAACCAAAATCAATCTTTCGCCCCTTGGTGGGAAAACCTTTAGCAATTGCTTAGCATGTGTTTAACTTGTGTTTAACATAACCCCTGTACCTTCGTACCTACCGGAGATACTATCTTAAATCCAAACCTCAAGGTATTCGTTACATCATTCGATGGTCGATTTTTGCTTTTAGTTTTGCTTTTGGTTAAGTTTGTAGTTCTCTGCCTTAAGATCTCATTCTTTAACGAAGAGTACATGACGAACCCAACTATTGACAATAAAATCTACTTACAAGACGTGGATCACTTCAAGTCTGTATACAGGGATTTCTTTGCTCCATTATGTCTCTTCGCTAGTAAATTTGTCCCTGAAAATGAGAAAGACCTCGTCAACTCCCTTTTCATAAAACTGTGGCAGCGTGAGCTTTCTTTCGACAGTCACGAACATTGCCGAAATTACCTATACAAGTCTGCATACCATGCCTGTATGGATGAATTGAACTTGCAAAAGAATAGTAAATTAAGAGAAGATGGCTACGCCCGATCCATGCCTATGCAGGATGATACGGTAGAAGATCTCATCGTAGAGAATGAATATTGGGCGGTGATTTTTCGAGAATTATCCAATCTCCCTACCCCGTACAACAACGTATTGAAGATGAGTTATGTGGAAGGATTGAAAAATCAAGAAATCGCACAAGAGCTCAACTTATCCATGCAGACGGTGAAAAACCAAAAGTCGAAAGGCCTAAAATTACTGCGTTCGATCCTATTGAAACACGTATCTCTACCTTCCCTAATCCTCTGGTTTTTGGGCTAATAAAAAAATCTTCATTTTTTCAGGTACGTTTCGCTCGGCTGGCCGTATATAGAATATATGACTACCAAGTATCGAATTATTGAATTACTCCGCAAAGAGCGCACAGGTGTGTTGGACGCACACGAAAAACGGGAGTTAACGGACTGGTTGTCGATTCCAAAAAATACCACTTTATACCACAAGCTGAAAGACATCCAATCAGAAAAGGAAGCCTTGGATCAATTAGCCGCTTATGAAACAGAAACACAACTCACACAAATTTTAGACATCCTCTCCCAGGAAAAATTTGTTCGAAAACCAAAACGCAACTGGTTTAAAGTAGCTGCATGGAGTGCCGCATGCCTCGCTGCTGCCATGATGATAATCTCCCAATTTTCGAAACCAGATGAGCAAGTAAATAGCTTAATCGCTCCGGGTACTGACAAAGCGATCTTAACTTTAGAAGATGGTTCCATCGTACCATTATCAGATCTGGCAACCGGTGTAGATACCTCTAACGGATACATGCGCGTGTATGAGGATTCTGAAGGAAGACCAGTGTATGAATATACGGGGTCGGACCACGATAAGCAAGGTTGGCACACAATTACGACTCCGAAAGGTGGACAATATACCGTAAAATTACCAGATGGGTCCACCATATGGCTGAATGCAGCATCCAAATTAAGCTATCCGCTTAACTTCTTAGCCGATAGAAAAGTAAAATTAGAAGGCGAAGGCTATTTTGATGTAAAGAAGCTGCCTCAAACCGACAAGACATTAGCGCATTTCACCGTCGAATTGCCTGGGCATAGCGTGCAAGTGCTAGGCACCCAATTCAACATCAATGCATACCAAGAAAATGCACAAATAGAGACTACATTAATAGCTGGAAAGGTACAGATCAGCGCTGAAGGAAGCACACGCGTATTGCGCCCCGGACAGCAAGCTAGGGTATCATCCTCCGGATTGGGTGATATCCTGATACAAGAAGTAGATACCCGCTCCTTTTCAGATTGGAAGGATGGATATTTCTACTTCGACGATATCCAGATCCAAGATATCATGAAAAAGATTGCCAAATGGTATGATATAGAGGTTATCTATTCAGGCACTATTCCTAAAGAAAAATTTGGCGGAGAAATTTCCAGATTCGAAAATTTGCAAGAGCTCTTAGATCTTTTGGAAATGACAGAAAAGATACATTTTAAGGTAGAAGGAAGGAGGGTAACCGTTATGCCGTAACCACATGTGCAAACAAATATGTTACCCTTGAGAATTAAACAGGACATTGTTGCAGCAATGCCCTGTCGAAAATAAGGGCTGACAGCTATCTAATCGTGAAAATCGTAGTTTTCTAACCCTAATCAAATATATGAAATTATTAAAAGCCAAAGGTATCCTTATGCGCTTAAATTTAGTCGTTGCCCTACTGCTTACTTGCGCTATTGGCACCTATGCGACCAACACCTTCGCCCAACGCGTTACTTTAAGCAAAAAGGACGCCAAGCTGAAAGATGTATTCTCGGATATTCGCAAACAAACATCGTATAGTTTTATCTATACCAATGAATTGCTAGAAAAGTCGAACCCTATCAATATAGAGGTTCTGAATAGGCCATTGGCCGAGGTTTTGGATTTATGTCTAAAAAATCAGCCTCTTACCTACACCCTATCGGGGAAGAGCATCATTCTAAAAGAAAAAGCACTGGCTTTGCCACGTGGAGCACAAGCTACCGCAAGCCAACAAGAAACATTTACCCTTCGCGGAACCGTGTACATCCGGACGGAAGACGGTACTGCTACCGTAACTGGCGCTAGCGTACGCAGTAATACGCAGGCGGTAGGCACCGGAATAGACGGTACCTTTACCCTTTCGGTAAAACGTGGAGATAATATCTCTATTGCCATGATGGGCTACATCACCAAAACGGTGGTTGTCAATACAGCACGAGAAATCGAAGTAATACTAGAACCGGCGATCAATGAAATGGAGGATGTCGTGATTACCGGATACATGAAGCAAGAAAAGCGCTCTATCACAGGAGCCATGTCTTCTATAAAAGGTGATGTGCTAGAAAATGTACCCGTCCAAAGTATCGACCGTGCCATGCAGGGTCAGTTATCTGGGGTAAATATCATGGCCGCTAACGGTGTACCCGGCGGTCCGGTAAACATCAACATCCGTGGTATGGGATCCATTACTGCTGGAAATGAGCCTTTGATTATCGTAGATGGTGTACAGCTGAATATGTCGACCAGCTCTGGACAAACGGCCAGCAATCCATTGGCTTTCTTGAACAACAACGATGTAGAAAGTATCGAAGTATTAAAAGATGGTGCTGCGGCTTCTATTTATGGAGCACAAGCGGCAAATGGTGTGGTATTGATTACCACAAAACGCGGTAAAGCAGGTAAAACAAAAATAGGCCTCAATTACTACAATGGTATTACCACTCCTATGCCGGAGGTAGCGATGATGTCTACCCAACAGTATTTCACTTCCCGCTTTGAAGCCAGAAACAACCGATACCCTACACGAACGCTGGAACGTAATCGTGGAGATATCCTGACTGCGGTAGGTTTACCAGCAGATCTTACTGATGAGGATATTGCTGCAATGGCTACCTACAACTGGCAAGAAGCGGCTTTCCGTACGGGTAGCACCAACAATGTAGATGTGTCTGCTAGTGGTGGAAACGACAAAACACAGTTCTTCGTATCCGGTTCGTATAATAAAACAGACGGTAATGTCGTGGCGATCGACTTCGAACGCGCGACCGCAAAAATCAATTTGAGACACGAGATTTCAAAACGTCTTTCTTTCGATTTAAATACCAACTTAAGTAGCATCGTACAAAACGGTACTTCAGGAAGTAATGGTTCTACTGGCGCGTACGCAGCACCTCAGTATGCTGCTCCAACTATGCTACCTTTCATACCGATCTACAACCCAGATGGCTCTATGAACGCGCCAATAGAAGGTTTCCCGGGATCGGCAAACCGTAATCCAATTCAGGAAAGCTTATTAGGCACCTTGCAAAGTCGTACCAAAGCCTTGGTATCGAATATCAGCGCGACCTACAAGATTGCAGAAAACCTATCCTTTAAATCTTTCTATGGTCTAGATTTTCGGTTGATAGATGACGAACGCTACGTAGACCCACGCACCAGAAGTGGATTTGCGGCTCAAGGTACACTCAGCATAGGAAGTCGTCAAAACCGCAACTTCATCACCAATCAGACCTTGCAGTACAATACCAGCTGGAATGACCAGCACAACCTATCTGCATTACTTGGTTTTGAATATCGTAGTGACAGCCGGGAGATGAATTCCATCTCAGCAAGTGGTTTTACCACGCACCAGTTCCGCTCGTTGCAGTCAGCTGCTGTAATTGGTAGTGCATCGGGCAGTTGGACTGGATTTAAGCGCGTTGGCGTATTTACACAAGTCAACTACGATTTCCAGAAGAAGTACTTGTTAAGCGGTGTTTTACGATATGATGGCTCATCGCGATTCGGTGCAAACAACCTTTTTGGATGGTTCCCCGGAATTTCGGCAGGATGGAACATCACCGAAGAATCTTTCCTAGAAGACCAAGCGTGGATTAACCAGTTGAAATTACGCGCCGGTTACGGTGAAACTGGTAATGATGCCATCGGTAATTTTGATGCCAGAGCACTATATAGTAGTTCCAGCTCCGCCAATTACAATCAGGAGCCTGGTCTTCGGCCCTCCGGATTGGCGAATACAGATCTAAAATGGGAAAGAAATCTTACCTCTAATATTGGTTTGGATTACGGCTTTTTTAACAATCGCATATCGGGTTCTATGGAAGTATTCAGACGGGTCAGCAGTGATCTATTGTTAGACAGACCACTACCCTACTTAAGTGGATTTTCAAATGTGACCAGTAATATTGGCCGCGTGAAAAATGAAGGAGTAGAATTTGAATTACGCACGACGAATGTAAAATCAGGTCATTTTACCTGGACAACCAACTTCAACATTACTTTCTTGCGCAACAGAGTATTACAATTGTTGGGTGATGATCAAGTATTGCCAGGTGATCAATCGGTACGCGTCGGTCATTCACTACGTACGAATGTGACGTTGGAATATGCGGGTGTCAACTCCGCAACAGGTCGCCCGATGTGGTTTGACGCCAACGGAGAAGTGACTTACACGCCAAGCAGCCCGACCGACCTGAAAATTTTTGGTAACCAGATGAGTGATTTCTTTGGCGGATTTACCAATACATTCAGTTACAAAGGCTTATCCATGAGCGCGTTTTTCCATTACGACTACGGAAGAGAATTAAGCAACGCCGGCATGCATAGCCGTTGGTTCTTAAATGGTGGCGACAACCGTAATACCTTGGAGCGTATATTCCTGAACCGTTGGACCACTCCTGGTCAGGTAACCAGTGTACCGCGTCCATTCGATGCCAACACGGAAGTGGGCAGCATCTCGCATGCAACTACGAGTAGTCGTTTCTTGGAAGACGCTTCTTTCATCCGCTTGAAGAATGTTACGCTATCTTATCAATTACCGAACACCATCGCGCAGCGCCTTCGCATGACCAACTTGAAAGTGTACGCACAAGGAGAGAATCTAGCAACGTTTACCAAATGGACCGGTTATGACCCGGAGTTAATGATCGGATTTGGCGACTATTCCTCTACGCAGGGTATCATCCCTCAAACAAAGGTCTATACGCTAGGTGTACAAGTTGGTTTTTAATAACAAAGGATAACGACAATGAGAAGAATATTATATATCACCGCCATAGTATGGTCTACTGTACTATTTAGCGGATGTGAAAAGATGTTGGAGATTACTCCACGTCACGCTATCGATGCCTCTGACGCGCTGACCAGCCAAGAATCCATTACGGCAGCGACAAATGCGGCCTACGCCCGATTAAGAGAAGTGAGTTTATATGGGCGTGACCTGATTGCATTGCCTGATGTATTAGCCGATAACACCATTAATACCTTGGCGGGAAACCGACTGGTGCGAGAGTGGAACAATCAAATTGGATCGCACCTAAGCAATTGGCAACACTCTTATTACGGGATCAACCAAATCAATTTGGTACTCGAAGCTTTAGAAGAGTTTGATACAGACCAGGCGTATAAGGATGGTATCCGTGGGCAGAATTTATTTCTACGCGCCTTGTATTACCACAACCTGATGCGCGCCTATGCCTACGATCCAACGGCCATTGTGCAAGCACAAAACCGCGGCGGTGTACCGATCATGGAGAATGGTTCTATTGCAGTAGAGCAGATTGTTTTTAGTGGACGGTCCAGTATTGAGGAGGTATATGCCTATATATACCGTGATCTCGAAGAAGCATATGACTTAATTCCTGCATCCAACAATAGCAGAGCACCCTTCTTCGCTAGTAAAGGTGCTGTTGCCGCTTTATTCTCCCGTGTTGCTTTGTACAATGGAGATTATGCGCGTGTAATTTCAGAATCAGAAAAAGCTATGAGTAGCGGCGTAGCGAACTTTCCGAATGCGGCACAGTTAGAAGCATCATGGCGCTCAGAGCGTCATCCAGAATCGTTCTTCGAAATTCCGTTCGCTTCTGCCGATAATATTGGCAGCAACGAATCATTACGCGCTACTTACATGACCCGAACTACCGTTGGCTCTACAGCAGTAGCGTCACATGGAAATGTGGTCATGAGCGAAGATTTAATTGCTCAGTTTAGTGCAAATGACGGACGCCGTGCTTTTATACAGAATGGATTGGGTACGGTAAACCGTTCCTTTTTTGAAATCAATAAATTTGCTAGTAAGAATGGGGTACCCAATTTGGACAACGTTCCGGTGATACGCTATGCCGAAGTAGTACTCAACCGCGCGGAAGCACACGCCGCTTTAAATCAAACCGCAGCCGCAAATACGGAATTAAATAAAATCCGTACTCGCGCAAATTTGGCGGCTGTAAATCTTCAGGGAGATGCATTGAAAGCCGAAATATTGCAACAGCGCAGACTGGAATTTGCTTTTGAAGGACATCGTTTCTTCGATTTAAAAAGATTGGGATTACCGATTGTAAAGGAATCAGAAACCATTGCATTTCAAGACCTTCGAGTATTAAGTAGAATTCCAGTACGAGAGATAGAAATCAACATTAATCTGGAACAGAATTTCGGATATTAAACTAGCCTAAACATGAAAAATAGTATAATCATATTGATGTGTATTCTCTTAACGTCTTGCTTCAAAGACTACGAAGAAAACCTCATCTTTAAAGACTTAATGGTAGAATTTCAAGATGCCGTTGTCGTGAGCAATGCGGTAGGAAAAACCTACCCCATCATCACTGCACGCCCTGGCGAGCACAGCCTACAGGTGAATCTGCTGGGTGGCGTGTCAGACGTGGCGCAAACGATCAAAGCAACCGTAGTCGCTGGCGAGACCACCGCTATCGAAGGTCAGCACTATCAACTGGGACAAGATGGACAGATCCAGTTTCCTGCTGGCACGCCAATTAGTGCGCTAACTTATGTTGTACCTGCTTTAGCTCCACGAACAGATGTGGTGCTGGTTGTAGAACTACAGGCAAACGATCAAATCAAAACGAGTGGAAACTACAAAACAGTAGGCATTCGTATTAGAAACTAAATCCATGCATTACGTAAAGGTATTATTAACGCTCTCGGTTGATAATACCTTTACTTTTATACCAACCTTCAAATGATCAAATATTCCTTCTTACTTTCACTTATTGCCTTTTCCGTTGCCCATGCGCAAACACCAAAAACGGAAGAGTTGACATCAATAGCGAAAGACAGTATTCAAGAACCACCTCACCTATTCTTTGATACCCATGACACGGTCATCAGTTGGGTAGAGAATGGTACGCTAAAGCAACTCTCAAACGCACATTCTACCAATTTCCGCGAGGAAGTAAAGCTAATCGCTAACCGATTCGATTTACCATTAATAGATGCATTGGATCAACACTATACAAACACTACTTCTTTGGCAAATCCATATCATTATACCGATGTCAATGAGTTAGTGGCCATCAGTGATATCCACGGGCAATACCCCCTATTTGTAGCATTGCTTCAGCAACATCAGGTTATCGATTCAGCGCTGAACTGGATTTTTGGTGATGGGCATTTGGTGGTTAACGGGGATATCTTTGATCGCGGAACCGGCGTAACAGATGCGCTCTGGCTCACCTACAAGCTCCAACGCCAAGCGACTTCAGCAGGTGGCAAAGTACATTATTTGATGGGTAACCACGAGCTTATGGTGCTAGATAATGATCTTCGTTATGTACACAAGAAATACGACGTAATTGCGGATATTCTGGGAAAATCGTATCAAGAGCAGTTTGGAAAGGATGCTTTTTTTGGTCGATGGATAAGGCAACAGCCGATCACGATTAAAATCAACGACATCTGGTTTGTACATGCGGGCATTTCGCCAGAGATCGTAAAAGAAAATCTGGATCCCGCTCAGATTAACCGTTTATTCAGAGATAGCATCTTTACGCAGCAAAAAGTCGATTATCGAACAAATCCTATATTGAAATTATTGGCTACTACAGACGGTCCGCTATGGTATCGGGGTTATTTCAAGGACGACATGCTACAGCAAGCAGATATTACGCAAATCCTTCAATTCTGGAATGCAAAGCATATGGTCATTGGCCATACCTCTCAAAGACAGATTACGCCATTATTTGGGGGTCAAGTGATGGTGATCGATTCCAGTATCAAAAATGGAAAAACAGGTGAAGTACTCATTTATTCGAAAGGCATGTTATTCAGAGGTCTCCACAATGGCCAACGAATTGCCCTATAAGATTTATTAGTTGATTCTTAGCCCTCGTTTTGTTTGGTCACAGGCGAGCTCGCTTTATCTTTTTTTGGAATCATGGTGCCAAAAATTCGATCCCAAAAGTAGGAACTTACACCAAATCCTTTATCCGGATCAGAATAGTGATGCAGCATGTGGTGGTCTTTAATTTTTTTCAGAAAACCCGATTTGAAATTCGCATGATGAATCGCATAATGACATTCATCGTAGATTAAATATCCAAAAAGAAAACCTGCAAAAAATCCTGCCAAGTAAAAGGTAGAAAAGAATAGACTAAACAGCAAGTAGATCACAGCTGCCATCGGTATACTGGCAGATAGTGGCATCACCAACCGCATCCTATCTCTTGGATAATCGTGGTGTACACCATGAAAGATAAAATGAAGACGTTTGCCTAACTTGCCTGGAGGCTCGTAGTGAAATACCCAGCGGTGCAGCACGTATTCTGCCAGGGTCCAAAAGGCTAAACCATAGGCAAAGTATAATGCGGTAGATCCGGCACCTATGCCACCCTGCGCATATGCTCTCCAAAGGAAATATAGGATAACAGGAATCCAGAATACCAAAGGTACAGCGTAATGTACTTTCGTGAGGGAGTTTAGAAAATTGTTCTTAAACATGCGAACTGACTCGCCCGAATTCGAGATATAATGCTTTTTAGCCATTAAGAAGATGAAAGTTGATTGTGTTTTAAAATCACCGTGTGCTACAAAAGTAAACACCAAACCGTAATATCTGTATTAGTAAACTTAACATTTGACCGAAAACTTACAATAGTCAAAAAACTATGACTAGATAGTGAATCTCAATAATGGGAGAGATCTAATGTCTTTCTTTCATTGTTTTCATAAACGTGCATGTTAAACTTTAAATGAAATTGTTTATTTTAATGTTTGACACAAAATTACGTCCCGTAGCCGCCTGATGACGCCCAGAATAAGCCAATATTACAGGGAAATAAGACAAATTTTATTGAAAAACAGTAATCGGAGTGCACAATTTATCCCCTACCAGCAGGAAGTTGGGGTTTATTCCAAATTTATTTTCATTGTCCTTCGCAAAATAAACTATGCTTGTTATATGCAAGTTCACAGGCTATTTCCGAAACGTTACCGATAGGATGCTTGTTGATAATGAGGGCACTGGTAGCCAGCTTCACCAAGTAAGAACGCAAATAAAGTGTAGTATGCTTTAAATCAAACTCAAAGAATACGTCGTTAATATCTATAAATAAAAAAACCTGGTTCGGAAGGATGATCTAATACCCATGTATCAGGTTTCAATTTGCGCATCGTATAGACAATCATGATGTCTCCAATTGCCGATAAGGTGAAGAAAGTACCAAATAATAGGCATAACCAATTTCCGGTAAACCAAGCATAAATCACTGGCGCAAATCCCAATGTTACGAGTGGGGTTAATGCGCCAATAACATAATGAATAATGCGCAGCGGTTCAGTACAGTGGCAATAGGGTACAAAATGAGGTCGAAGTATACCAAAACGGATAGATGACCAGCCATTTTTAGCAAAGAAAGACCAAGGCAGACCATGCAGGAGCTCATGGAGGAGGATGCCTAG
This sequence comes from Sphingobacterium sp. lm-10, assembly GCF_023554555.1. NCBI lineage: Bacteria > Pseudomonadati > Bacteroidota > Sphingobacteriia > Sphingobacteriales > Sphingobacteriaceae > Sphingobacterium > Sphingobacterium sp. lm-10. The sequence continues at coordinate 99,639 of NZ_JAMJWC010000001.1, read as the reverse complement.
AATCAAGATCGCAACTCCGATCACAGGATATAGCATCGGGTGCAAAATATCTAGATAACCATCTACAAAAAACGCGCTGGATAGAGAATCTTTCCAAATTATGAAATAAGGAAATACATAAATCAACAACACAGGAATCGTCATCGAACAACCTAAGCGACTGGCTTCCGCTACGTCAATGATATGCTCTTCTTTGTGATGTGATAGCAATTTAATTCATTTGATCACCTGCCCTCTCTACGGCAAGTCGGTAAAAAGATGTGTACTAATATACGCAATAATACAGCAATTCGCCGATGCACATCTTCATCACATTACTAGTTGATGTTCATCCTGATGATAATTTTACGGTTTAGATCACATACACACTGTAGAAAATAGATATCTTTGCATCTGGAAAAAGTAGAGAAGAAACTATGAGTAAAGTACAGGTTGGCTTGGTTCAGATGTCGTGTGTACGCGACAAGCAGGAGAACTTAGAAAAAGCAATTACTAAAGTACGCGAAGCAGCGGCCAAGGGTGCACAGATTGTGTGCCTTCAGGAACTATTTACGTCCTTATATTTTTGTGACGTAGAGGATTATGACAATTTTGACTTAGCAGAATCCATACCTGGTCCATCGACAGATGCTTTATCGGCAATAGCAGCAGAATTGGGTGTGGTGATTATTGCTTCGCTTTTTGAAAAGCGAACACAAGGCTTGTATCATAACACTACTGCTGTTTTAGATGCAGATGGCTCTTACTTAGGCAAATACCGCAAAATGCACATCCCGGATGATCCTGCATTTTATGAAAAATTCTATTTTACCCCTGGCGATTTGGGCTACAAAATCTTTCCTACCAAGTTTGGAAAGATCGGAATCTTGATCTGTTGGGATCAATGGTACCCAGAAGCATCGCGTATTACCGCGTTGATGGGTGCCGAGATGCTGTTCTACCCTACTGCGATTGGCTGGGCGACCGATCAGGACGAGGAAACAAACAAGGACCAATACAATGCGTGGCAAACTATTCAACGCTCCCATGCAGTTGCAAATGGTGTACCCGTTATTTCTGTAAACCGTGTAGGTTACGAGCAAGATGGCGCCATGAAATTTTGGGGAGGAAGCTTTGTGACTAATGCTCAAGGACGCTTACTATACCTAGCCTCTCATGATCAAGAAGAAGTAGAGGTGGTAGAAGTGAATCTGCAAGAAACAGATTATTTCAGGAAGCATTGGCCATTCTTACGTGATCGTCGTATCGACTCATATAGCCAGATCACCAAAAGATTTATCGACGAGGATTAATAGTACATTTTAACGAGTTTTTTATCGGGAAGCTTCCTGCTTGCCCAGCATTCTATATAGCATGACATCGCACGATTCTGACACGAACTGGAAACAAGATTTCTTAACGACGCCTAAAGATTTGGGCTTCACTTTCCCTGCCGAATGGGAACCGCAAGATGCACTTTGGCTAAGTTGGCCGCACAAAGAAGCTTCTTGGCCAGGTAAGATTGATCAAATCTATGCTCCCTATTGCGCTTTTATAAAAGCGGTAAGTGCGCATCAAAAAGTCCGGATCAATGTAGAAAACGAGGATATGCGCGATTTTGCGCTGAAGCATTTAGAGGTAGCTGGGGTGCCAACCGAAGAAATCGAATTCTTCTTTCATGCCACCAACGATGCTTGGTGCCGCGATCATGGCCCCGCATTTGTTATTCATCGAGAAACGGGTGAGAAAGCCGTTGTTGATTGGGGATACAATGCTTGGGGTGGCAAATATCCTCCTTTCGACCTGGATGATGTGATCCCGACACGAATAGCGAATCGCTTTGGTCACCGCCTGTTTACTCCATCCATTGTGATGGAAGGAGGTTCAGTAGAATTTAACGGAGCAGGTACAGTACTAACTACCACCGCTTGTTTGCTTAACGAAAACCGCAATCCGCATCTCACCAAAGAGCAAATAGAACGTTATTTGCTGGAATTTTATGGACAGAAGCAAGTATTGTGGTTGGGCGATGGTATTGTGGGTGATGACACCGATGGTCATATCGATGATATTACCCGTTTTGTTAATGAGGATACGGTGCTCACGGTAGTGGAAGATAATCCAAGCGATGAGAACTACAGTTTATTACAAGAGAATCTACAAGCGCTGCGCGCTATGCGCCTGCCTGATGGTAGACCATTGAATATTGTGGAATTACCGATGCCAAAGCCCTTGATCTATGAAGATCAACGCCTTCCAGCATCCTATGCTAATTTTTACATCGGGAATAATGTTGTCGTTGTCCCTACCTTCCAAGATGAAAATGACGAGAAGGCGCTAGCAATCATCCGCCGTTATTTCCCGGAACGGGAAGTGGTTGGTATTGACTCAGTAGATCTGATCTGGGGATTGGGCAGTTTCCACTGCTTGAGCCAGCAAGAACCTGCTGCCAAAGTAGTATAGTAAATTCAAATAAAATTGTATTGAAAAGGGTAACAAACTAATATTTGTTACCCTTTTCAATACAAAACCCATAAACCTGATGCAAAGCGCGTAATTATTTCAGATTCTCCTTAAAAAACAAGTCTAGTTTGTCAAAAGGTATCACTTCAATCTTGTCGTACAAATCAACATGTACTGCATCTGGAATAATGACAAGCTCTTTTGGCTCTGCCGCCATGTTATAAATATCTTCGCTAAAATAGCGCGAATGTGCATTTGCACCCGCTATAATTAGAATAGGTCGAGGAGAGATTTCTTTGACATATGATAACAATGGCATGTTCATAAACGAAATTGGGTTGGTCACGAGCCATGCGCCATTTGAATTGACTGATCCTGGATGAAATCCTCTAGGTGTACGGTAATAGTTGAAATAATCAACAACGAACTGTGGTTCATCCCCTATTAATTTTTCAGGCAGATTACGAGATCCTTCCGCTGGCTTTCCATTGGCAGCATCGTCCCAGCGTTGCACACCCAAGTCTACTAGCATTTTCGTACGTTGCTCGAGCGTCATGGAGTCATTATAACCTTTCGACATGACTCTGGTCATGTCATACATGCTCGTGGTTGCCACAGCCTTTACACGCTTATCGACAGCCACCGCATTTAGCCCCATTCCACCAAAACCACAAATACCTATAATTCCGATTTTATCTCGGTCTACAAAAGACTGTAATCCGAGGTAATCTACCGCAGCACTAAAATCTTCTGTATTGATTTCGGGCGAAGCCAAATTTCTAGGTTCACCACCGCTTTCACCCGTGTAAGATGGATCGAATGCGACAACCGCAAAACCTCTTGCTGCCATCTCATTGGCATATAGACCGGAAGATTGCTGTTTCACCGCTCCAAAAGGCCCACTAATGGCCAACGCCGCCAACTTAACGTTTCCCGCATTTTTGGGTAAATATAAATCACCACTTAATGTGATGCCATAACGATTTTTGAAACTGATTTTTTCTCGAGTAACCTGATCGCTCAACGCGAAGGTATAGTGATCTTCTTCTATTGTATTCATTTCAGCAGTGTGTTTTAAGGTCTGTTTTGTCTGTGCTGCTACCGAACCAAATGACAGTAAAGCAGCGGTTATGATCATTAGTTTTCTCATTTCAGGTTGTTATTTACGTGGTTAAATTCTTCATCGGTCACGCGCTGCAACCACGTTACCTGCACGTCTTGCAGAAAATTGGTGATGGCAATATGTGTCATGGCCGTGGTGGCCGACGCGCCGTGCCAATGCACTACGTTCTCAGAGATATTCACCACATCTCCTCTTTTAATAATTTGTGCTTGCTTTCCCTTTTCTTGGTAAAAACCAGTCCCCTCTGTCACGATCAATACTTGACCCTTCGGATGTGTGTGCCAATTTGTTCGTGCTCCGATTTTAAAAGTGACGCTTCCAGCAGAAAATTCATTGTTCTTATCCTGCGTTATTAGCGGAAATAGAAAGGCTTCTCCGGTAAACCAATCGGCAGAGAGTTTATTTCCTTCCGGAAAAAGTGCTGTTGTGCTTTCTTGTTTCATTGTATCGTAATTTTGATTGTTACATGCTATTAGGACGCCGAAGAGTAGCATCGTTAGCAAAGTCATTTTTGGCAATATGCTGTTATTTATTACTACCTATCTGTTTGAGTATTTTTGCGGGAACACCGCCCACGACAACATTATCGGGAACATCCTTAGACACTACGGCACCTGCTGCCACAATCGCATTTTCACCGATGGTAACACCGGGGAGTACCGTTGCTCCGGCACCGATCCATGCATTTCGTTTAATCAGAATTGGCTGACATAGCATACCTCGCCTTTCTATCGGAGATAAGGGATGGTTTTCTGTAACTAGATTTACTCTGGGGCCAATGAGTACCTGATCTTCTAGCGTAATTCCTCCCATATCTAAAAAAGAGCAGGCGTGATTGATAAATACATGCTTACCGATCGTAATAGATCGACCAAAATTTGTATAAAATGGTGTAAATATGGTTGTACTATTGTCTAATACATAACCAAGAATCTCACTCAGCTTACTTCTGGCATCATCGATATTCGTCGAAGCGTTGAGCCCCGGAGAAAGCGCTAGTGTACGATTGACGATTTCATCAACCTGATGAAATTCCGGATCGTTTAGATGGACAAGTTCGCCACCTTTTAGCCGTTGGAAGATATCTTTCATTCCACAAAGTTCGGTACTTACCGCTTCTGCAGATAAAGCTTATCAAACCAATAGTTAAGAAATTCAAACCACGCCTTCTCGAAAAAAGGTTGGATTATTTCCTGTGGCCTTTTTAAAGAAATTGTTGAAATAAGTTGGGTACTCAAATCCCAGTGCATAGGCAATTTCCGAAATATTCCAATCGGTATGCAAGAGCAGCGCCTTAGCTTCTGCCACAATGCGTTCAGTGATATGCAGGGTAGTCGGTCTGCCCGTAATTTCTTTTACCGCACGATTCAAATAGTTGGCATGCACATTCAGGGCTATAGCATAATCTTGTGCCATCCTCAGCTTTAGAGGTCTATTTCTGGTTTCTATCGGAAACTGCCTCTCCAATAGCTCAAAAAATACCGAGGTTAAACGACCAGCCGCGTTCTTATGCTGATCAAATTCGATCGATGGCTGTATTTTTAAAGCCTCATGGATAATTAGATTGATGTAGTTTCTAATCAGATCGTCTTTGTAAATATAATCACCTGTTTGTTCTTCGATCATTCGAAGAAAGATCGTATTCAAAACATCTCGCGTGCCTTCCTCAATCTTTATCACAGGTGTCCCTCCTATCTTGAATAATGGGGAGTGTTGCAAGCTTTCGCTGCGTTCCAAAGCATTAAAAAAGTCTTCGGAGAAAAGTACCGTGTATCCGACATAACTGGTAGAAATCGTTTCCCAAGAATAAGGTACATGTGGATTCCCGAAAAATAAAATCGTCCCCTCGTGCTCGAAACTACGATCTGCATAATGAACCATGCTTTTCCCGGTGGTCAAGCAAATTTTATAAAAGTCCTTACGATTGTATATTCGGGTCGCCTGGCTGTCGGCCTCCAATTGCCAAACATTAAAGCCTTTCAACTTTAGTTCACTATTGAATTCGGATATCGGACGTTCTATCTTTGCAGCCATCGAATAAAGTTAAGAAATTCAAATGTATCATCTGCTTTTAAATAGAGGTCAAAAACAGACTAAATTTACAGGTAAAAAATTGCCTCCCACATCCATTAATCGTCTCACTTAATGTAGGCTCACAAAGTTTTTCCCATCTTTATATCTGCCCGTTCATACAGGCCTTGTTCCAACTCCATTTCTTCAAATCCGTATTTTCGGTACATCCTCAAAGCTGTTTCGAGCTTAGTATTTGAGTAAAGAATCAATTTATTGGCTCCTTCTAATTTAGCCACATTAATGGCATGCTCGAGTAATAGGGTGCCAATTCCGTACCCTTGAGCTGCACTACTCACCGCCATTTTCCCTAGTTCAAATATAGTTTTGCTTTTCTTTAGAAGTGCCGCCGTGCCAACAATATCAGACCCCAATTTTGCATAAAAAATAAAGCCCCCTTTGTCGATTATTTCCTTCTTCGGATTAGATAGAGACACTTTATCCCCTTCTTCCACTTTAAAGAATTTTTCCAACCATTCGTAGTTCAACGTCTTGATGGCATCTTTATATACTTCCGAAAAGTTAATGATTTCTATCTTATTCTTATGCTCATCCATATCCTTCTAATTTGTGTGGCCTTGTTTATATACAACTCAGCTAATGAACAGATCTTTCTTCGTCAATATAAGATTTAATGGCATACCATAAAATAGTATTAAGGTGTAATTATGGAGATTTAAATTAACCTGATAAAGTAGTAATAACAGTTCTTCAAAAAAGAACAGACTTTGAATGCTCAAAGTCTGTTTTATACATTACGTAAAATAATATTGAAGTACCCGAGAGCAGATTCGAACTGCCACGCCGTTGCCAGCACCAGCCCCTCAAGCTGGCGCGTCTACCAATTTCGCCACCCGGGTATGAAGTGCTACAAAAATAGCGGTTTTTCCGGTACTTGCAACAGGTTTTTATCTACAATTTTTCTCTATTCCTATCAATTAACGTCTGGATGATTCCATCTGCTAAACCTACTCTAGGCGCAACGATATTTTTCAATCGCCCAAACTTCATCACGGTCAAAAAAATCTCTGCTGCTGGTATAATAACGTCTGCACGATCATTTTTCAAGCCTAACACATTGATGCGATCTTTCAGCGAATAAGAGCTCAAATATAGGTACATCGCCTTCAATTTAGCATACGAAATCGGCTGATCTTGTTTGTCGCTGGAGAGGCGTGCCAGTTTATTGATGTTACCTCCTGTACCGATGCCATAAATGACTTTGTGCGATTTGGTCAATTCCTTTAACCAAAGTTTCATCTCTTCCCACGTTTCCGATCTATCCTGGTTGTCAAGGATACGAATCGTGCCCAAGTTAAACGATTTAGAATCAATCAAACGGCCGTTAGCAAATAAGGAAATCTCTGTACTACCACCACCGACGTCCACAAACAAATATACGCGGTTTTTATCCAACTTTGCTCCGAGGTAACTATTGTAGATAATCAGTGCTTCTACACTTCCATCAATAATCTCAATATCTACGCCCACCTTTTCACATGCTTTTACAACATCTGCACCATTCGCAGCATCGCGCATCGCTGAGGTGGCACATGCCATGTAATCGGTCACTTTGTAGACATCCATCAAATCCCGAAACGAACGCATCGTCTTAACCATACTTTCAAACTTCGGTTCAGAAATGTAATGCTGAATAAAAGCATCATCTCCCAAACGAAGTGGCACGCGTAGTAAGGTATTTTTGTTAAAAGAGACCTCCTGATCTTTGACAATGACATCGGCAATCAGCAACCTGACGGCATTAGATCCAATATCGATGGCAGCGTATCTCATAAAATGAATAGAATAAAAGTGTACAACCTCTGGCACAAGTCTGCAATTTGCTTGCAGCAATGTTACAGAATCAAGGTTATTTAATTGTTAACGAATCATTAATTAACTTTATTTTCTTTTTGCAGGAGACAATATCTCCAACTGCCAACGAATCTGATCTGCTGTTACATAATAAGGAGCAGCATGGCGAATACTTTCGTAGACCTGCCGAAAAACCTCGCTGTACTGTCCTCTTTCAGACGGCACGACTATTTTTTCCAACTCGCCATCTCCAAGGTTTACCGTGAGTAAACCATCTACATCTGGCGCTTCCAATCCATAAATCGGATCATTCGGCATCACGCCAGCCAAAAGCTGTGCTTCCTGCACATCTGCACGCTGCTTGATAAATGAGCCTTGTGTGCCGTGCAGTACAAATGCAGCTTGCGGATCGGCAGCCAGTAAACTGGTGGTGATAAACACATTTAACCCATCTACATAACTCAGTATAATGGTACCATAATCGTCTACTTCCGAAGCTTCGCGATAAGCGCCGGCAATCTTAGTCATCGACTTCGGCTTACCAAATAAAGAAAGCGCCTGATCCAACAAGTGCGACCCTAAATCATAGATTACGCCGGCTCCTGGTCTCTTCGTTTCTTTGAACACTTTGGGTCCAATCACTGTCTTATAACGATCGAAACGAAGGTGTAGTTCTATGGGCTGACCAACAAATTTCTTATCTAACACATACTTTAGGGAAAGAAAGTCGGAATCGAATCGCCTATTGTGATAAGCAAATACCTGTTTACGGTATTTCTCTCCCAGAGCGAATAACTCATTGGCCTCTTCAAGAGTCGGGGCAAACGGTTTTTCAATTAAAACATGTTTCCCATACTCAATGGCTCGCTTCGCAAATTCGAAATGCGTATCATTGGGTGTGTTGACAATCACGAGTTCGATCTGCGGATCGAGCAAAAAGTCGTCTACGGAATCGTAACTGATGATGCCAGGATAGTCAACATGTGCATTTTTCTTCGTTCTCTCCACAACTGCGCGCAGATCAAACAAATCGTTACCATATAAAAAAGGCGCATGGAATACCTTACCGGACATTCCATACGCCAAAAGACCTGTTATTATTTTGCCTTGCTTATTCAAATAAAATATAAATTAATGGTGGCCGCCAGCTTCTTCTTTACCACCAGCTTCTTTATACAAAGTGCTTAGGGCTTCTAGTTTAGAAGCAGCGTAATCTCTCAAATCTTTATTGGTATTTCTACTTAAACGACTGAATTGCTCTTTGATCTCGGCAACTTCATGTTGCACATGGTGTGCATAATGCTCATCAGACAGCTCGCTGTGCGTTGCCGGAGCACTAGCCAAAGTAGTAGAATCCGAAGCCATCACCACCGTGCGATTTTCATTCTCAGCTTGAAATTGCTTCGCGCCGCGAATTGGAAAATCTACATTATAGCGCGTTGCCAAAGTATCCAAGTCTGCGATCATATTGTCTAGAGTCGCTCTCACCTTTGCAGCAAGCGCACGATTCTCTCCTACAGCGCTATTGTTTTCTACATAGGTAGCATAATCTGTTTCGTAAGGCACCTTTTCTCCAACGATCTGAAGGGCCTGATAAGCATCACCATCAACCTGTGTAGTATGGGTATACTTCAATTGCCGCTCTTTCATGGAGGGTTGGCAAGACGTCGTAAATAAGATGCCTGCATATGCCCCAGCGACTAAAATTGTATTTATTTTCATTCTGATTCTATTTTAATAACAAAAATAGCAAAATATCCCTTAATTACTCCAAAAAGCGAGCAATTGAAATTAATTCTAAGCTAAATTTCTTCCTGCATTTACTACGCCGTATACCGTTCTTGCGATGAGTTTTTCGTATACCGTCTTCTTTTCATCGCTAATATTACCTCCATTCAGCATGCGAATGGCATAATGTTGTATGGTCAATAGCGGTAGAATGATTTTCTCCCGTTCTAAGATGGACAGGCGATCTACCGGATAATTTTGCATCAGGTACTCTGAACCAGTGAGCTTTAATACATATTCTCTGGTACGGCTGTATTCTTCGTATAAACCCTTCCAAAACTCCCCAAACTTCTCATCATGTTGCACGTAAGAAGTGATGTCGAAGTTAGACTTAGTCATGGACATCATACAGTTGTCAATGATGGTGCTAAACATACCGGAAGTTTCGTATAAGTTTTTGACGGTAGACCACAAGTTATTATCTTCTGCCCATTTTAGTGCCGTACCAACGCCATAGAAACCCGGAATATTCTGTTTTAATTGACTCCAGGAGGTCACAAAACTGATGGCACGCAAATCTTCCAAACGGAGTTCACGATCCGAGTTGCGTTTCACCGGACGGCTACTGATGTTGATAGAGGATAGCATTTTGAGCGGACTCAGTGCTTCTAAGTATTTCAGGAACAACGGATCGTGGCGAAGATTCAAGAATTTCTGATGACTTTCTTGTGCCAACTGATCGATTACCCGTTTCTGTTGTTCCGTCAGCGTATCCCCTTCCCGTTGTTTCAGTTCGGAGATGATACCGGCATGCATCAATTGTTCAATATTATACCGGGCCGTATCCAATGAGCCGTACTGACTACTGATTGTTTGCCCTTGAATAGTGAGTTGTATGTGCTTGTTTTCGATCTCACGCCCCATACTCGCATAGAAGCGCTGCGTCTTGCCACCGCCACGTGCCGGTGGCCCACCACGTCCATCAAAGAAAACTAGATCCACTTCGTGCTCTCGTGCAATGGCGGTTAATTCGATCTTTGCTTTGTAGATCGACCAATTCGCCATCAGGTACCCACCATCTTTAGTACTATCGGAGAAGCCTAACATGATGGTCTGCTTGTTTCCACGAGAGCGCAAATGTTCGGAATACCAAGGATGCGTATACAATGTCTGCATCACTTCCGCGGCATGCGACAAATCGTCTACCGTTTCAAAGAGTGGCACAAAGTCCATGTGCAAAGCTTCTTTGGTCCAACCTTGCCACAGGAATAGTTGCACTAATCCTAAAATATCCGACGCTTTCTGACAGTTACTGATAATAAATCGTTGTGCAGCACGCTCACTTCCTGAACGCTGAATATCTTTGACCAAACGGATGACATTCACCGTATCCTCTATTAAAGAGTCTGGCGCTGCCTCCAGATCCAATTCGCCCTCTGTAAATGTAATAGCGGCTTGCTTCGCTTCTTCTGAATCCTGATAATCAGTACCTGTGATACCTGTTTCCGACGGATATTTCTCCGTCAAATGGTCAAAGGTAGCCCGCAAGACTGAACTATCCTGGCGCATATCTAAGGTCGTGAAATAGCATCCAAAAGTATTTACCTTATGAATTAAGTCATCGACTAAATCTACAAATAATCCGCTATGCTGTTCCACGATCACTTCACGTGCGGCATGCAAATTTGTCAAAATTTCCTCTGTCAGATCTGCCGAATCCTCTTTTGGATTAAAGCTGTTCTCATAAAAAATCTCCTGCAATCTTTGCAATGGTTCTTGTACACCTTGGAAGGTAATTCTACGTCTTACCACACGGAAATCACGGTAATAGCAACGGAATAAAATCGTTCTCAATAAAGAAGCGACCTTACGGGTACTCTCCCAGGTTACATTTGGATTTCCGTCACGGTCTCCTCCTGGCCAGAATCCAAGCTCAATCAATTGCTTTCCACTTTTATCTGCCTCATCTAGCTCAGCATCTACCCTTAAATGTATTTCAGAAGCTACCTTATAAAATACGTTTTCCAGATACCAGGCTAAGCTAGCAGCTTCATCTACTGGCGTAGGTTTTTCTTTATTTAAGAACGGTGTTTTACCCAATTGCTGCAACAGCAAATGTATGTTCTGAATATCATCTGCTTTCAACGATTCGATCAGGTCATTAATAATACCCAATACCGGCCCAGGATAAAATTGTGTAGGATGCGCGGTAAGCACCAGACGAACCGAAAAATCTTTTAATTTCTTTGCTATCTGCTTTTTCAGCTCTGGATTATTTTGCACAGACTTGAAAAGCGCATCCAGCCCTTCTGTATCATCTGTTTTGCCTAAAGCCTTGAAAGAAGAATCTTCTACCGCATCAAATAATACCACCTGACGCTCGATATATTGCACAATTCTAAATAAAAAGTCAATTCGATCATCTTCTTGAACATATTGTTCGTATTGTCCGAAAAAGCTATCAATAATGTCTTCTGGCGGTAATTTCTCTTCTACCCCTTTTTGGCAATGTGTTGCGAAGAATGGCAGGATAGTACCCGTGTGCTTTACACGCTGAAATGGCAAAGTCAAAAAGAGACTTTTAAACAGATCAAAGCGCACAAGCACCTCATTTCCGAATATAGCTTGTTTCTGTAATGATTTCATGTATTTATATTGTTATTACTAATTGTCTTATTTACACCAATACCAAATATAATATTTTGTTATTAACATCAAAGTTTAGTTGCCAATAACGTATTTAATAAGCATTTTATTTACGAATAGAGCAAAAAAAATAAGGAATTAACACATTAGCGTCTTCCTATGACTTAAGCTACCGATACGAATAAGAATCTATTGAAAAGAGTATTGAAATTCCTCGTTAAATCGCCTCCCGACTTTTAGCAATTTATTGCCCATTAAGATATTTTGTACAATGCATTATGGTTATCTTTGCTACCTAATACAGAGATGAAACAATCCAAAGAAATAAAAAGTTTTTTTTACGGACAATATTTCGCAGAAGGTCTGCGGATCACCATAGGAAGCATTATTCCAGTGTTGGTGTGCGCTTTGCTGGATCAACTTTTTGTGGGCACATTGATTTCTCTGGGCGCTTTACTCATTGGGTTATCGGATACTCCCGGCCCTCCCCATCACCGCCGCACAGGCATGCTAGCTTGCTTGGGCATTTGCTTGTTTACGTTTTTATTAACGATCCTGGTGAATTCTTCTTTTGTGATGATGGGCGTAGTACTTGCCTTAGTTTCTTTTCTATATTCCATGTTTGGTGTATTCAATGCGCGTGCGGCTACAGTCGGCGTTATGGGCATCTTAATGATGCTCATCCATATTGAAGGCGAGTATACCTTAAAGGAAGAGTTACAGTTTATTCTCTTCTTTATCATCGGCGCCGTATGGTACATGATCGTTAGTTTTTCGTTCAACCAAATACAGCCTTATCGCTTAGCTCAACAGGAGTTGGCGGAGTCTATCCGACATGTTGCCGAATTTCTACGCTTGCGTGCCAATTTTTACAATGTGAAAACCGATCACGATCAGAACTACCTGAAAATTATCGAGAAACAGATTGAGGTACACAAGCATCAGGAAAACGTGCGTGAATTACTGTTTCGCAGTAAACGTTCCGTCAAAGACACCACTAAATTGGGGCGCCTACTGATACTGGTATTTAATGACATTGTTGATCTGTTTGAGCAGACAATGACTACCTATTATGATTATGATGCCATTCGTAAGATGTTTAACGATACAGGCGTATTACATCACTTTAGATACGTGGTCGTAAAACTGACTCATGAATTGGATCATTTCGCTTATCAGCTCAATGCGAACCAGATGCCACGGCCCATGCACGACTTTACAAAGGATATTGAGCATTTGCGTTTTAAGGTGGAGCAAATTGATAAAAATTACGATCGGAATACCATCCCGTTGAAAAAAGTAATCGTCAATATTCGGAAGATGGTGACCTTGATAGATAATATGTATAACTACAGTCAAGTCAATGCCTCTTCCATCGTAAAGGAGGAAATAGACGACGCTAGTAAGTTTATCCAAACTTCTCATATCGACTGGAAAAGCTTTAAAAGCAATTTATCACGCGAATCTTCAATCTTCCGCCACGCCGTGCGCATGGCTATTGTGATGACGGTGAGCTATTTTGCGATGCATTTTCTCCACTTCAGTGATAAAGGTAGCTTTTGGGTTTTACTAACGATTCTGGTAATTCTAAAACCTGGTTTTGGTCTCACCAAAGAGCGGAATGTACAACGGTTGATGGGCACGGTTATCGGGGGGATTATTGGAGGAGTAATTCTGATCACGATCCATAACCAGGTAGCATTGTTTATTCTTTTAATTTTGTTCTTTCTAATCGCATACAGCTTGTTTAGGATCAACTATATTTTATTTGTGGTTTTCTTAACTCCTTATGTGCTCATCATGATCAGTTTCACAGGAGTCAATACTTTTGAGATGGCGAAGGAGCGTATTTTCGATACTTTTCTTGGTGGAATGATTGCCTTTTTATCCAGCTACATCATATTCCCTAACTGGGAAAGCACCAAGATTAAGGAAACGATCTACAAACTATTGGTGGCTAACTTTGTGTATTTGGAGCAGGTAGCAAAAATGTTTACAGATGAGGCCATCAATGTGACCGAGTATAAACTCGCCCGTAAAGAACTCTATATTGCTTCCGCAAATATGGGGTCGACTTTTCAGCGCATGCTCACCGAACCAAAATGGCGACAAAAAAACACAAAAGATGTCAATAGGTTCGTGATTCTAAATCACATATTTTTCTCGTATTCTGCTTCGTTATTCACGGAGATAGACAAGTCGAGTAATCTGCATATCTCTAATAACCAATACGATTTGCTAAAGCGGACCGCTTTCAATCTGTATCGACTTATTCAGCAATTTGATGAATATGAAGCTCCGGAGGACTGGACTACAAATTTTCAGGGATCGTTGGATGAAGATGAAAATCACGAAGACTCCAAACTGATCACCGAGCAACTACAATTCTTATTGAAGATTTCGAACGATTTGCCAAAGGCTACCGAAGAGGTCGTCAAAAGAGACGCTATCAAATACGACAAAGAAATGGAGGCAACACATGCATAACGATATTTATGATGTTTTGATTATCGGTGGCGGCCCTATTGGTATGGCCTGTGGCATAGCCGCCAAGACGCACAACCTGTCACATATTATACTGGAAAAAGGCTGTCTCGTAAACTCCTTGTACAACTACCCCGTGAACATGACGTTCTTTTCTTCGGCAGATAAGTTAGAGGTTGGCGGAATACCTTTCGTAACCACCAACCCCAAACCAAAGCGTGCGGAAGCACTGGAATATTACCGTCGCATCGACAGTAACTTCGATCTGAACACGCGCTTATTTGAGGAGGTGAAGCAGGTGGTTAAGGATATAGATTCCGGCCTGTTCATCGTTACCTCTTCCCGAGCTACATACACAGCACGGCATATCATAGTGGCCACCGGCTTTTACGACATTCCGATGCAGATGCAGATTCCCGGCGAGGACCTACCTAAGGTGCGTCATTATTATGATGACCCACATTACTACGCTAAACAGAACGTAGTGGTCATAGGAGCCAGCAATTCCTCTATCGATGCCGCATTGGAAACGTATCGCAAAGGCGCCAAGGTAACCTTAGTGATCCGGCGCAATGAGATTAGTCCTCGTGTAAAATATTGGGTAAGACCGGATATAGACAATCGGTTAGCAGCAGGAGAAATCACTGTATACTACCAAAGCTGCTTATCGGAGATTAAGGAGCATACGGTACGGATTAGAACTCCGCAAGAAGAGGTTGAGATAGAAAATGACTTTGTATTGGCGCTTACGGGATACCGGCCAAACTTCGCATTTCTGAAACATATTGGCGTGCAAGTACCTGAAGATGGTGCGCGCATACCGGAGCATGATGAGGCAACCATGGAGACTAACATTACTGGCCTTTATCTGGCCGGAGTAGTCTGCGGCGGGCTCAATACGCACCTATGGTTTATTGAAAATTCTCGCGTGCATGCCGACATGATTATTGAGGATATTCTTCGGAAATTAGGAGATTCTTAAACCATTCACAAAGATCTTGGCCAACTGCTTTTGCATAGCGAGTATCTCTCCCACTTCTTCTTTGGTAGGCGGTGTGAAGATGGCTTTAAAGTCTTTCATCAAGCCCATCCGCATACCTAATATGGATACCAAAAAAATGCGCGCAGTCTCTAACTCATTTTCTAACTCGATTTCACCATTAGCTACTCCAAGCTGCAAGAGGCACACAAACTGAAGAGTTTCTTTCTCAAAGATTTTAGGAATTAAATCTTGCAAATCGGCAGGGATATCGAACCTAAAGGAATAGGCATCTGCAAAAATATTGTAGTACTCATTAATAAAACGCATTCGCTCGTCTAATAAGGCGTTGGTAACTGATGCAATGTCACCACCCTTCGCGATAATTACATCACCCCGATCGAGTAACTCATCCAGTAGATGATTCCATACCGCAGCATAAAGACTATTCTTGTCCGGGAAATAATAATATAGGAGTGCTTTAGAGAAAGCTAAGTCTTTAGCAATCTCGGCCATGGTAGTTTTTGCCATTCCAAAATGGGAAAATCTTCGCAAAGCGGATTCAATGATTTTAACACGTTTTGCATCAGCACTCTTCATATTCCTCCGTAATTTTTTTAGCTTATACGTATCACAATGGGTATCTTTAACCCCAGATAATTAAAGATAATTATTTTTCTTTGATTTTTCAGAACAAATAGTCACATATGGGCATACACATCTCAGAAAACACTGCTCTAGGTAGTTTCAACACCTTTCGCATTGCAGCATTTGCTGCACGATATGCGAAAATTACAGAAGAAACTGCTCTTGTAGCTTTATATGCCAAAGGTGTTTTTGCAAACCCTTTTTTTGTATTGGGTGGCGGTAGTAATGTGTTACTTACTGGCAATTATCAGGGGTTGGTTGTGCATATGGCTATTAAGGGCAAGCAACACTTCATCGAGGGTAATTATGTGTATGTCACTGCTTCCGGCGGAGAGATCTGGAACGACTTAGTTTGGTATTGTATTAATCATCATTTTCCAGGATTAGAGAATATGGCCTTGATTCCAGGTTCTGTGGGTGCATCTCCGGTACAAAATATCGGAGCATACGGTGTAGAACTCATGGATGTATTCTATTCATGCAGAGCATTTGATACACACACTGGGGAATTTGTGACGTTTACTAAAGAAGCCTGTGGATTCTCCTACCGTGACAGTATTTTTAAATCAAAATATAAAGGCAGATACATCATTACCTCTGTCACCTATAAGCTCCATCTCAACAGCCAACAGAACACCTCTTACGGTGCAATACAGAGCGAACTCGATAAGCGATTGATTAGCTCACCTACGATTCGAGACATCGCAGAAGTGGTATCTCATATCCGAGTGGAAAAACTCCCAGACCCGGGTACTATCGGAAATGCGGGCAGCTTTTTCAAAAACCCGGTAATCCATAAATCATCTTTTAATACGTTGGTAGAAAAGTTTCCCGACCTGGTCTATTATCCGATGCCTGAAGAGGAATACAAACTGGCTGCTGGCTGGCTCATCGAACAATGTGGATGGAAGGGCAAACAGGTAGGCAACGTGCTGATCTGGCCAAAACAGGCACTGGTAATTACGAATGCCGGTGAAGCAACAGGATCCGAAATTTATGCCATTTCGGAGAAAATCATAGAGGACGTGGCCTCGAAATTCGGCATTTCGTTAGAACGAGAAGTAAATATTCTTTAATTTTTTATTTTTTTTAAATAAATATCCTTTTTCTTACTAAACCGCTTTGAACCCACATGAAGCGGAAAAATAAAGCTTCTCACCCCTTTATTTAAGGCCTAATTCGCCCTTATTTTAAGAATAAAACCTACTTGATTTTCATTTTTGCACGGTATTTGTTTTTATTCTGGCAGTAGTGCGCTTCAAAGCGTCAGCACAGGAATAGAACAGCGGACGCCCTTTGTTCCTCGCAACAGCTACTCACATTGAATCACACATTAGTAAACACATAAATAACCAGTAGTATGAACAAGTTAGAATTTAATACACTCGTAATACAACATTCGGATTCGCTTAAATCTTACGCGAGAAACTTCACGAAAGACGGTGACGATGCTAACGATCTAGTTCAAGATACGTTATTAAAAGCCGTTACTTATTTTAAAAACTTCCGTGAAGGCACCAATTTAAAAGGTTGGTTGTACACCATCATGAAAAACACGTTTATCAATAATTATAGACGTGTGGTAAAAACAAACTCTTTCATTACGAAAGAAGAGGAAATTAGCAATGCCAATTTGGTGGTATCTGCTACGCATAATAAGGGTGAGAACAAGTTTATGATGGAAGACATCAATAGCGCATTAGGAAAGTTGAGTGAAGAATATTATGTGCCTTTCACCATGTATTACGAAGGATATAAATACCATGAGATTGCCGTGCATTTGGCCATCCCAATCGGAACAGTAAAGACCCGTATCCATGTGGCACGTAAGACAATGAAGAAGAGCTTAAATGCTTATAGCTAGGAATGACAGATAGCCTGCCTTCCTTTAGTAAAAATATGCTGGCTCTTCGCAATGGTCAGGATAGACCAGAAATATGGGTCGCGTATCAAGGGGTTATTTATGATGTTTCAGGTAGCAGGCTCTGGAAAAATGGTAAACATTATGAGCATTGGGCTGGTCAGGATCTAACTGATGAGCTAGAAGATGCTCCACACACGAATACTGTGTTTGAAAGGTTCCCTGTAGTAGGGACTTTAATAACAAATCGATAAAAATAGGGGGTTATGATTAACCCCCTATTTTATTTCAAATTTAGCAAGTGCCACAAATTTCTCTATTCTGTGTGCAATCTCCTCTTTACTTAATTTTTGTAATTTTTCCGTACCAAACTCCTCTACGCAAAACGACGCCAGCGCGGATCCATAAATGATGGCATTTTTCATGTTATGAAAATTGACGGATTGCACATGTGCTAAATAGCCAATAAATCCACCTGCAAAAGAATCACCTGCACCTGTAGGATCGAACACATCCGCTAAAGGCAATGCTGGTGCAGAGAAAATCTGTCCTTCTCCAAATAATAACGCTCCGTGTTCCCCTTTCTTGATAATCAGATAAGACGGCCCCATATTTAAGATTTTTTCAGCTGCTTTTACCATAGAATATTCACCGGACAATTGTCGCGCTTCCCCATCATTGATCGCCAGCACATCAACACGTTTGAGCACCTCCTTTAAATCATCTAGGGCGACGTCCATCCAATAGTTCATCGTATCGATCACCACGAGCTTCGGCGCTGTTCTGAGACGATCTAAAACCGCCATTTGCACCTTGGGCATTAAGTTGCCCAGCAAGAGGTATTCGCAACCTTGGTAAGAAGTAGGGATCTTGGGATCAAAATCAGCTAGCACATTGAGTTCGGTTGCCAGTGTATTCCGGCTATTCATATCTACATGATATTTGCCAGACCAAAAGAATGTCTTTTCATCATTAACGATTTCGATGCCATCGATGTCGATTCCTTTTGAGCGTAGAATAGTGAGATTATCTTCTCCAAAATCTCCACCTACTGTACCGATAAGCTTTACCTCATCGTATAAGTAGGAAGCCGCTAAGCCAGCAAATGTAGCAGCTCCTCCTACGACCTTATCTGTCTTACCAAAAGGGGTCTCAATGGCATCAAATGCTACCGAGCCAACGATTATTAAACTCATGTCTATACCGTTTTAAAATGCTTTAACAAAAAATGCCGACAAAACTTGCCGGCATTTGACGATTGCTCCTGAAGCTGGGCTCGAACCAGCGACCCTCTGATTAACAGTCAGATGCTCTAACCAACTGAGCTATTCAGGAATGTCCTTCTGAAGAGCCTAAACCCCTCTAAAGCGGTACAAAAATAGTAATTGAAATTTACACTTCCAAATGGTATTTTAAAATAAAGCGACCGTAGCCTCTCTGGCATCATTGTTTGCTACGAAAAACAATCCTCTTTATCCTTTACCATTCTTGTTATCAAGCTCCTGATTTTTATTTCGTCCTATAATAATGGAAAGCCACAACTTAATATTAGAAAGATGTTGGTCTCCATATAATTTCGCGAAGCGCTTTGTCTCCGGGAGATTTTCGTCGGCATAAACAGCCAGCCTTTTCTCCGCAAATTCTAATGTTAGCGGAATGCCGCATTTCTTTTCAATGCAGATTTTCCATTCCTCAAAACTTTCTGGTAATAAACTCATATACATGCCTTTTCCCAAAAATAAACACAAAACACATTAAAAGCAACTTTGTTGCAAATAAAATATAATTTTATATATTTGATTATATCTTATCGATTTCCAAATGACAAAATTATTCCGAAAAAGCATTTTATTGTTTTGCCTGATCGCTACGATAAAAGCAGCTCCCGCACAGCAAAAAACAAATGAAGCAAAACACCTCACAGACCACAAATCGCTCATGAACGACGTTTGGGAGACATTTGATATGCTGATGTATAAAGTAACCACAGAGAACGGCAAAAAAGTTTACACACCCTACTTTCCTCCGAAATTATCGGCAATGAATGGCAAAACAGTTATCCTAAAAGGATATGTCATTCCGATAAAGGCGGGAATTAGACACAACAAGTTTCTACTCTCCGTGCTTCCGATTGATCAGTGCATGTTTTGTGGACAAAACGGTATACCAGCTATGATTGAAGTGACACTTTCGGATGACAAAAAAATTAGAGCATCGGAACGACCCATTCAGATCAAAGGAAAAACAGTGCTCAATAAGGAGGACAAAAGCCGAGTCGAAATTTTGATAAACAATGCTCAGTTAATGGGTGATCTGGATTAGGCTTAAAGCAACTGAATCATAAATAGACACTACTATCAAAATGCCCAATGCAGACATGCTACATTTTTCAAAAAATAAAAAAGCTGTTTTTCTATATGAAAAACAGCTTTTTTATTTGCTCCTGAAGCTGGGCTCGAACCAGCGACCCTCTGATTAACAGTCAGATGCTCTAACCAACTGAGCTATTCAGGAATATTGCCCCGTTTGCTTTCGGTGACACAATATTCGGAAGATTTAAGGAATTATCAAAATATTCCTACCCAAAAAATCACAAGTTATTCAGTACCAACCAGAATAATTATTGCAGCACATCTTTCAGAATGAGCGAAATGAAAGTAAAGTAAATAAACAAGCCAGAAACGTCTACCAAGGTCGATACGAATGGCGCTGATGAGCTAGCGGGATCTGCGCCACAACGACGCAAGATGAACGGCAACATAGACCCTACCAACGAACCCCATAGCACAATACACACCAATGACAAAGATACCGCGCCAGCCAAAAGTTGCCAATACTCTCCATAGGAAGCCGTAAAGGCTTGCCAAGCTCCGATGCGTACAAATCCAAGAATACCCAGAATAACTCCTAATGCAAGGCCGGATAGAATTTCTCGTTTCATCACGCGCCACCAATCGCCGAGCGTTACCTCACCCAAAGCCATCGCCTGTATAATCAATGTGGATGCCTGAGAACCGGTATTTCCTCCGCTAGACATAATTAGCGGCACTAAGGCCAAAAGTGCGACGGTTAAACGTGCTTCATAATGTTCAATTACTGATGCTGTAAATAACTGCCCGATAAAAAGCACTACCAGCCAGCCTGCTCGCTTAGAGACGAGTTGATAGATAGAGACATCCATATATGGCTCATCTAGCGCCTCAGTACCTCCAAAACGCTGCATATCTTCGGTATATTCTTCGTTAGCTACCCAGAGTATATCATCAATCGTTACGATACCCAACATAATATCCTGGTGGTCTACTACAGGAAGTGCGACACGGTTGTTCATACGAAAGACAGTCACGGCTTCTTCCTGCGGATCGTCTGCATATAATTTAATCAGGCGGTTGTCGATCAGATCTTCTACCGTGTTTTCAGGATCGGCAAGCAGCACATCCTTAATTCGGATATCATCAATCAGCTTCCCTTCGGCATCAATAACGTACAATACATCTATCGTCTCAGAAGCTTTACCGTAGCGTCGTATATGATCAAGTACACGTGGTATAGACCAATGCGATTTGACAGTAATATAATCCGGTGTCATCAAACGACCGACACTATCTTCTGGATAACCTAATAACGACAATGCTTCTTTCCGCTCTTCCGGGGAGAGCATAATAATGATCCGCTTTACCGCATCACCTTTCAATTCCCCTAAAAAAGATGTCCGGTCATCTGGAGGCATTTCATTGATCAACTCTCGCACCTTGGCAGCAGAGAGTTTTTTGATAATCCGTTCTTGTGTGGGAAAGTCAAGAATCCGGAAAACGTTGATTGCCCTTTTTATACTTAACGTTTCTAAAAATAAAGGACCATGTTCCGGAAGCTCATCGATGAGTTCCTCCACATCAGAAATATTTAGTTCGTTAAGGTATTCCTCCAAAGAGAGCATATCACCTTGTTCGATGAGCAGCTCGATGCGCTCTACCTGCATGTCTAGTTCTTCCATAATGCCCTCTCTTTTTATAAACCCTACATTGGTGTTGATCTGCTAATTTGCTTGCAAAAGTCGGGTATTTTGCCGGAAATCACTAATTAAATTTTACGACATGAATATCTTCATTTTATAAAATTTAGACCACTTCACACGACCTCTAATCTTTACTAAACCGAATTAATACAAGACATGATGTCAGTCAAAATTTTCCTGTTGATTAATGTGCAATTTGTGTTATAACGAAGCGATTGAGTGAGGTGCCGAGTAAACAATTCTATCATGACTTTTTTTGGCCAGAACATCTCGCAAAAATACCACCGGCTATGTGACCTGAAGGAAAATAAAAAATACAGAAGCAGGTAACATCAGCAAATCGGACAGTAAGGAAAGTAACGAATTCCCCAAATTCATGAAACATTTTTTTATAGTTTAATAAGCAGCATGCATGGATTTTATCCAGAAATAGTTTAGCTTTAACCTGTAATAATAATAACCACATACTGGCCAATAATGAAGATATTAAGCAATATTTAACGGCAATTAAACACCTTTAAAAATATATATATTTATCATAAAATCAGATATATACATAATATATATCAATAATTTATAAATACAAAGACAAAAAACATTACTAACAAATTTAGCTTTATGCGTAAATGAACAAAATATTGAATTATAAAAACTTCTTAATCAAGATTTTAACTGTATTAATATATATAATCAATTCACATAATACAATTGGTCAGATTATTGACAACGAACAGGTGGATCCGCGTATTAAATGGGAGCAGTTTAATTTGCGTCATCATCGTATTATTTTTCCAAAGACCTACCGTCGGCAGGCTTCTCTCCTATCGCATGATCTAGATACTATGCGCCATTATGCAAACGCAGATTTGGGTACGAATCCCAAAAATATCCCAGTGATTCTACATGCCAATCATATATTGCAAAATGGATTTGTACAACTTGCACCACGCAAAACTGAGTTCTTCCCCCTACCGAGTGGTGTAGCGAGTAACGTAGAATGGTTGCAAAACCTAGCCCAGCACGAACTACGACATGTGGCACAAATGGACAAATTGACAGGTAGATTTACGGCGCCATTTTTGGAACAATTTGCCTTTGCCTTGTTTGGCTTACATCTCCCAGCATGGTATTTTGAAGGAGATGCAGTAGCAACAGAAACCCAATTTTCTACGGGCGGGCGCGGGCGGATGCCCGCTTGGTTTATGCCACTTCGTGCCAATGAAGTTAGTGGCAGATCCTATACTTTTGACAAAAACATACTAGGCTCTTTCAAAGATATCACGCCCAATTTTTACCTTACTGGGTACCTCATGAATGTACACCTGACCAATCAGTTTGGCTATGAAATCAGAGAAACCATGTTGGAAGAAATGCGACGGAATCTATTCAGGCCTTTTAACTTTTATAAAGCATTGCACGGACAGACGCGTACTTATAATAGCAGAAGATTATACCAAAGCGCTATAGATTCTATCGGGAATATTTGGACTCAAGAGGCCGAAGGAAAAGAAATGATGAACCATCTGGCAGTACCCTCTAGTCGTTACCCTCAAAACTATGTACTCCCTCAATATGACGACGGAAAGCTCTTTGCTTTATTTCAAGGACCACAAAAAATACCGCAGATCGTGTCCATTATGGATGGAAAAGCACAACATATTGCCTACACAGGGCAGCAACTAATGCCCTATTATCACATTAACAATGGGATGATGGTGTGGGATGAAGTTCGTAAAAACGCACGGTATGGAAAAAACACTTTTCAAGTGATCCATTTGATGGATTGGCAAACCAAACGCAGAGAGACACTCTATTTACCCGACTTTGTGTACACTCCGGTATTATCTCCGGACAACAGTAAATTGGCCGCAATACGCCTTGACCCGGCAGGCCGAAGCAGTATATTGATATACGATATTGCGGCTAAATCTGTTGCCGAAGAATTCTTACTACCAGAAGGAATACATATTCAGCAACCGCAATACCACAGCAGTGGCCAAAAGATCGTTTGTATTGCGGTCTCCGATCTCGGCACTACCTTATTCGAATTTAACACCGTAAACAACCAATATGCACCAATTTTACCCTGGGATCAACAGCATTTAGAACGTCCTATATATGCTGGAGACGATATTATTTACAAAGCACACTACAATGGTATTGATAATATATATCGTTGGGATAGTGGCACAAAATCTATTCAACAGCTGACGAATGCACTATACGGCGCATTTAATCCTTCCATGATGCCTTCTGATTCGGTGATCTTTAATGAGTACACACCAGATGGCCAGCAGATCGTAATGCAGCCTATAATCGACATGCAGGTGGTCTCTGCATCCTCTATTAAAAATGTGCTTTATGACCAAGATGATACAGGACAGAAAGACTTAAACAGTATTTCTTTGCCGAAATTAGCATTAGATACCGCCCTTAGTCGGCCCTACCATACCATCTCAAGCCTCTTCAACTTCCATAGCTTATCGATTAGTAGCAATAATTTTGAAAGTCTTGATAACTTTAGACCAGGCTTATTTTGGTTGGCCAACGATCTCTTAAACACCTCACAGATTACTTTGGGTTATGAATATGATACAGATATCCGCAAAAGTATCTACAGCGCCGACCTCACCTATGCCAAATACTATCCAAGATTCACCCTTCGCTACGAAAACAGGGGACAGATTGGCCAAGCGCGACTACCGGATGATACTTACGCGCAATTTGATTGGAGAGAACATTATTATGCAGCGAATGTACAAATACCATTCTCCATATTTAGGCAGCATATGATCTATAGCTACGGTGTAAATTTAGGCAGCTCCTATCTTAAGCGATACGATGTGAATATGCAACTCAATAATTTTAATGAAGAGATTGCATTTCCATTGAATTACCAAGCTTATTTCAACCGTAACATGCGACGCAGTGTGATGGATTTGCAGCCCCGGTGGGGCCAAAATTTCAATATAACATATCGACATTTACCTTTTGCCGCTGAGGCCATAGATGGGCAGATTTTTTCGATTAGAACAGGCTTCTTCCTCCCGGGATTGATGCTGAATCATGGTCTGCAAATACGAATGAGCTTTCAGCATAAAACAGGCTCCTATTTATTCAACAATGACATCCCGGTAGTCAGCGGTTTTGGGTATTTCCCATCTCCTAGAGTGGACAACACGGTATTGCTATCGTACCGATTGCCGATCGCTTATCCGGATTGGACTGTAGGACCACTGGTTTATGTAAAACGCATTCAGGCACGCCTTTTTTCTGATTATCAAAATATACAAGACTCAGGATTGGCTCCGAAGACATTCGGCTTAGGCCTATCCGCTGATGTCAATTTCTTACGCTACGTTTTGCCTGATATAAATATAGGAGTACAAGGCATTTACATCAACGACAATCGCGCTTCGCAACGCGTCGTTCCTGTATTCAACTTTAGTTACACCTATTAATTTCCGCATTAGCGATATTCCTTAGCACAAAAAAGGTTCATCCGAAAAAATCGAATGAACCTTTTTTATGTATAATAAAATGTGTTTTTACAATTTATTCTCCTTCGGAGATCGCTTTAACACCAGGTAGCGTTTTGCCTTCCATGTATTCTAATAAAGCGCCGCCACCGGTACTTACGTAACTCACATGCTCGGTCATACCAAATTTAGAAACCGCAGCAGCAGAATCACCACCACCAATTAGTGAAAATGCACCTCTTTCGGTAGCTTTTACCACCGCATCTGCCACCACGCGCGTACCTTTTGCGAAGGTATCCATTTCAAACACACCCATTGGACCATTCCATAGCAGTGTATTCGAAGCACTAATCACCTCGGCAAAATGCTCACCCGATTCTGAACCGATATCCAAACCTTGCTTATCAGCAGGAATAGCATCGTTTGCACCATTGTATACTTCTGCATCATTGGCGAATCGATCAGCAATCTGTGCATCAGTAGGCAATACGAGATTCACGTTTTTTTCTTCTGCTTTCTTCACCAAAGCATTTGCCAAATCCAGTTTATCTAACTCTACCAGTGACTTACCAATCTCGCCACCACGTGCTTTCACGAAAGTGTAGGCCATTCCGCCACCGATAATAAGGTTGTCCACTTTATCCAACAAGGCTTCAATGAGCTCCAATTTATCAGAAACCTTCGCACCACCCATGATGGCGGTAAACGGTCTTGTTGGGTGGTTCATTACCTTTTCGGCATTTTCAATTTCTTTGGCCATTAGGTAACCAACGAATTTATTCTTTGGAAAGTTTTCTGCGATCACAGCGGTGGAAGCATGTGCGCGGTGTGCCGTTCCGAATGCATCATTTACATATACATCTCCTAAGGCAGCCAATTTTTTTGCAAAATCCTGATCGCCTTTCTCTTCTTCTTTATAGAAACGAAGGTTTTCTAACAGTAATACTTCACCCGCTTTCAAAGAAGCAGCTTTATCTGTAGCCTCACTACCGATACAGTCGTTAGCAAATTGCACCTCTACACCCAGTACTTTCGAAAGGTGTTTTACAATATGCTTCAAAGAGTATTTCTCTACAGGACCATCTTTTGGTCTACCGAGATGAGACATCAGGATAACTGACCCACCATCTTTCAAGATCTTTTGTATGGTCGGCACAGCACCTTGTATACGATTATCATCGGTTATATTGAAATCGTCATCCAATGGCACGTTGAAATCCACACGAATAAGCGCTTTTTTACCCGAAAAATTTAAATCATCAATAGTTTTCATAGTTCAAACTTTAAGGCCTAAATATACAAAAAAGCACCTCTTTTAAAAGCTTAAGATCTGTTAATTTAAAAAGTAAACCGCATTTTACGGCATAAAAAAACCTACAGAAAATATTTCTGTAGGTTTTTATAAATAGTCCCGTATTTATAGGACTACCTGTATGTGTTAGGCTTTGTTTGCGACTAATTTCACTTTGAAGTTGATTTCTTTAGAAATCAAATCATCTTCTTTACCTGTGTAGTTAACTCCCCAATCTGCACGTGTGATGTTGAAATCAGCATTCACTTTTACAGTTGTTTCGGTGATCTCTTCTACATTTGCGTCGAAAGTGATATTTTTAGAAATACCTTTGATCGTTAAGTTACCAGAAATAATTACTTGATTTGCTGATGCTCCTTCACGCACTTCTGTGATCTGGAATGTAGCTTCTGGGTGAGCTGTAACATTAAAGAAATCTTCGTTTTTCAAGTGACCATCCAAGTTGTTTTTGTACTCGCCTTCTAAGTCAGTTGAGCTGATGGTGTTCATATCCAACACAAAGTTACCACCAGTAACCGCTTCGTTATCTACTAATAGAGAGCCAGATTTGATGTCTACTGTACCTTCGTGAGCACCAGTTACTTTAGTACCTTTCCATACTAATGATGAATGCGTAGTATCTACATCGTATGCTGTTCCTACTGATTCGCCCGCTTCAACAGCATCTGCTGTATCTGCTTTTTTACCTTCTGGATTGCCAGCACATGCCGACAAAATTAATGCAGCTGCTGCCGCTACTACTGTCATTCTTTTCATGATTGATCTATTTAATGTTTAAACATCTAATTTGCAACAAAGATATAAAGTATTCTGCAATAAGTAAAAAAAATCAAAAACATCTAATGACCTTGTGGTGAGGCTTCTACACGACGAATATCTGCACCCAGTGCTTTTAAGCGTTTTTCAATATGCTGATAACCTCGTTCAATTTGTTCTATATTATGAATAACAGAGGTGCCTTGCGCAGACAATGCGGCAATTAAAAGCGAAACCCCAGCTCGAATATCTGGCGAAGTCATCTCAATTCCACGCAAGGTATTTTGCTTATTTAAGCCTATTACCGTAGCACGGTGTGGATCGCATAAGATAATCTGCGCACCCATATCAATCAGCTTGTCTACGAAAAACAAACGGCTTTCGAACATCTTTTGATGAATGAGTACATTTCCTTTAGCTTGTATAGCGGTAACTAATACAATACTCAGTAAGTCTGGTGTAAAACCAGGCCATGGCGCGTCCGAAATGGTCAAGATAGATCCGTCGATGAACGTATCTATTTCGTAGCTATTTTGAGCAGGTATGTAAATATCGTCTCCACGAAGTTCAAATTTTATTCCCAATCGAGCAAATACAGAAGGAATAATGCCTAACTCCTGAAAACAAACATCTTTGATGGTTATTTCGGAGCCGGTCATCGCAGCTAGTCCGATAAATGATCCGATTTCGATCATATCTGGCAGCATCCTATGTGTCGTACCACCCAATTTTTCTACACCTTCGATTGTCAGCAAGTTAGAGCCGATACCGGAGATATTAGCCCCCATACGGTTCAACATTTTACACAATTGTTGCAAGTAGGGTTCGCAAGCTGCATTGTAGATTGTCGTCGTACCTTTAGCTAATACGGCTGCCATCACAATGTTTGCCGTTCCGGTTACCGATGCTTCATCCATCAGGATGTAAGTGCCCTGCAATTGGGTAGCATCTACATTAAAGAAGTGCTTTTCAGCATCGTACGTAAATTTAGCTCCCAATTTTTCAAAGCCCAAAAAGTGCGTATCAAGCCTTCTACGGCCAATTTTGTCCCCTCCTGGTTTTGGAATTGCGGCTTTACCGAAGCGAGCCAATAATGGTCCTACGATCATAATCGATCCGCGTAAGCTGCCCCCTTTTTTCTTAAATTCTTCGGACTGGAAATAATCGATGTTGATATCCTTTGCCTCAAACTCGTACGTATCATCGTTTAGGCGGTTGACAGAAACGCCTAGCGCTGCCAGCAGATCTATTAATTTATTGACATCTTTAATATCGGGGATATTGCTGATGGTGATCTTTTCAGAAGACAATAATACGGCAGAAATTATCTGCAATGCTTCATTCTTGGCTCCCTGTGGAATAATCTCTCCACTTAATGGCTTACCGCCACGTATTTCAAACGCATTCATAGGTATATAGCATTCCATTGAGGTAACAGAAGAGGTAGATCGTGATCTACCTCTTCTGTTACTTACAATTTATTGAAATTTCTTTCTGTTGTTGTTAAAATTGTTGTTCTTGTTATTGTTATTGTTGCTGTACCCACCCACCTTTTTCTTCATCATGGGCTTCTTGCCTGAACCGGCATTCTTCTGATGGCTACTCTGCTGGTTGGTCATGGTAGATTTTGTGCGACTTCCTGGAGGCGCAGATTTGAAATCTAACTTGGTAAGCACTGTATCGGCGGGTAATACTAACACACCTTTGGATAGCTCTTTCAAATCCTGAATAATATGTTCATCCGACACAGAATCTTTATTCCAAGAAAGATAGGCCATCTTCATAAAGTTCGCAATAGAAAGCGCCATACGCTCGGTATACTCTGGCTCTGGCTGTGCGATCGCTTTGCTAATCATATCTTCTACCGTGCGGCCATAGTGCTTGTAACGAATGCGTTTTTGCGGATATGGGAGCGTTTCTGGTTTATGTCTGATATCATCTCGATCCGGAATAGGGTACGGAGAATCTACATCAATCTTAAAATCAGAAATGATATATAGGTGATCCCAAAGCTTATGTTTAAAATCAGACACATCACGCAAATGCGGATTCAAAACTCCCATCATATCGATCACTACCTGAGCCAGACGGTTACGCTCTTCGCGGTCGTCTATGGTACAGATATAATCGACCATATTTTGCACATTACGGCCATATTCGGCCAAAATCAAGTGCGACCGAGTACTATTATAATCAAAATTCATAGTGTTATTTTATATGCAAACGCCTGATTATGAAGTTAATGACGTTCTGTAATTGTTTTAATTGTGCTTTTCTATACAATTCTAAGCTTAGCAAATTTAAGCAACAATTGCTTCTGTCCCAACTCTTTGAAAAAAATAGTTGCTTTTATGTCGGGCTTGTTACCCTCTAGATTAACTACTTTACCAAAACCGAATCGCTCATGCTCCACTTCCATACCTACTTGTAGCCCGCTCGTATCCGATGGTGCAAATCCTGCCGTCGGCACATGGGCTTTAGGCAAAATTGAAGTCGTTTTAACCACTTTAGGCTTCGGCTTGCTAAATGACTCTTCTCTTTGCCAGGCCATGCGCTCGGATTGAAAACCTCCCTCCTGCTGCGCAGGAACTCTTGGTTTAAAATCTAACTCTAGGCAGGCCGGAGCCAATTCATCCAAAAACCGACTCGGCTCACAGTTATTTAAAGAACCCCAGCGATAGCGCGATGTGGCATAAGAAATATGTAACTTCTTCTCTGCACGCGTCACGGCCACATAAAATAGTCGGCGCTCTTCTTCTAATTCGGATCTTGAGTTTAGAGACAGTTGAGATGGAAAAAGGTTTTCTTCCATACCTACGATAAACACAGAATTAAACTCCAATCCCTTCGATGCATGTATCGTCATCAGCGAAACCGTATCCGCATTTGGATCTTTGTCTTTGTCGTCATTGGTTAGCAAAGCCACATCCTGCAAAAAGATATCCAAGCCTTTCTCTTCCAAATCCTCTCTTTCAGAAAATTCTTTAATACCGTTGAGCAATTCCTGAATATTTTCATACCGGCTCAACCCTTCGACGGACTTATCTTCATACAAGCTCTTCAGAATCCCGGAGTGCTGTGCGATATGCATTGCCGTATCGAAAGCAGAATGATTTTTTGCTGTAGCTTGAAAACTTTGGATCATGGTCGCAAAATTCACGACAGCCGTGGCACTTCGCCCATCAAGAATACTACCAGCATTTGCTAAGACATCCCAAAGTCGATAATTATTCTGATCCGCCGCGACCATAAGCTTTTCAATGGTGGTATCGCCAATTCCTCGGCGTGGATAATTGATCACGCGCTTCAGTGCTTCCTCATCATTTGGGTTGAAAGTGAGTCTGAAATAGGAGATCAAATCCTTGATTTCCTTCCGTTGGTAGAAGGAGGTTCCGCCATACAGTTTATAAGGAACATTGAGCTTACGTAAGGCTTCTTCCAACGAACGGGATTGCGCGTTGGTACGATACAGAATGGCAAAATCCTTATAACGTAAGCTTTTTAATGCCTTTTCCTGCGTGATAGCTTCGGCGACGATTTTCCCTTCTTCATTGTCCGAGAAAGCACGATTAACCTTAATTTTTTCGCCATCCTCGTTATCAGAAAAGACATTTTTCTCTAACTGGTTCTTATTGTTGGCAATAATACTGTTAGCCGCATTCACGATCATCTTGGTAGAACGATAGTTCTGTTCCAATTTGAATACCTTTACATCAGGATAATCTTTCTGAAAATTTAGGATGTTTTGAATATTCGCTCCTCGAAATGCATAAATACTTTGCGCATCATCTCCTACCACACAGATATTTTCGTGCACCGCAGCCAAACGCTTCACAATAAGGTATTGCGAAAAGTTGGTATCCTGATACTCATCCACCATGAGGTATTTGAACTGATGCTGATATTTGTGCAATGTATCTGGATGTTTATTGAGCAAAACATTGGTTTTGAACAACAAATCATCAAAATCCATCGCTCCTGCACGGTAACATCGTTGCGCGTAGGTCATGTAGATTTCTCCCAATTGCGGGCGACCATTAGCACGATCTTCGGCCATAATGGCCTCATTTTTATTATATTCCTGAGGAGAAATCAAATTATTCTTGGCCGAAGAAATCCGTCCGTACACATGATTTACATTATATAGCTTATCGTCGAGATTCATCTCTCGCAATATCGCGCGAAGCAAACTCTTCGTATCATCTGTATCATAAATCGTAAAATTGCGTGGATAGCCAATCAACTCAGCTTCCGAACGCAAGATTCGTGCGAAGACAGAGTGAAAGGTACCCATCCAAATATTCTTTGCTTCCGACCCTACTACTTTCATGATCCGCTCTCGCATCTCTTTTGCAGCCTTATTGGTAAAAGTCAACACCAAAATATTGAATGGATCTACTCCTTGGCGAATCAAATGGGCTACGCGATACGTAATGACACGCGTTTTTCCAGATCCGGCTCCCGCTACAATCATTACCGGGCCTTGAATTTGTTCTACCGCACCACGTTGGGAGGGGTTGAGCCCGGCTAAATAATCTCCTATATTACTATTATTCAATGAATTATGCACCTTAATTTTCTGTTCACAAATTATTTACATCCTATTTCGTGATTTAGTCATCCGATCTCGAAACATCTTTCAAATTTACGAACTTTATATCGGTCTATTGAACCCAAATTAGAAACCTATATCAAATAGCGTTAAATTTGGCTTAATGAGGTGGGAATGGCTTCCGTTATTTGAAATTATTGATCATAAAACACTGCTGAAATATGCACCGCCAAAAACAGATTTCGGCGGTGCATATTATTGTTAATCGATCTGAACTGGTTTTCTTTCGCGAACAGAACGTATAGCCGCAACGGCAATCTTTGCAGCCTCCTTGCCATCTACCGCCCCTACCGGAACAGGCGTATCATCAATACAGGCGCGCACGAATGCACGCATTTCTGCTAAATAAGAGTCTGTGTAGCGATCCATAAAGAAATTTAAAGGTAAAGACGCCTCTACCATGTTCTTTCCATAATAAAGATGCGTATCCGGAGCATTGTTTTCCACTTTGGCCATTCCTTTGGAACCAAATACTTCCATACGCTGATCATAGCCATAAATGGCTTTACGGCTATTATCAATCACAGCTAATGCACCATCTTCAAAACGTAGCGTGATCACCGCCGTATCAATGTCGCCAGCAACTTCCACGTCGCCGCCGGTTAAGGTGGAGGCCTCTGCATAGACCTGCACCACCCTTTTGCCCATCATATACCGCGCCATGTCAAAATCATGAATGCTCATATCTAAAAACATACCTCCCGAGCTTTGCAAGTAAGTCAAGGGCGGCGGCCCGGGATCTCTACTGGTAATTTTGACAATCTGTAAATCGCCAACCTTTCCATCTTGCACCAAGCTACGCAGCTTTAGGAAATTAGGATCAAACCGTCTGTTGAATCCAAGCATCAACTTAATATCCGTTTCTTCTAGTACCGCCAGTGTTTTTTCAATACGATCCAAGGAAAGATCCAAGGGTTTTTCACAGAAAACATGTTTACCAGCACGTGCACACCGTTCGACATAATCGGCATGCGTATCGGTTGGCGAACAAATCACCACCGCATCGATATCAGGACTGTCGATCAAGCTGTCTACGTCTGTAAGCGTTACCTCTTGCGGCAATCCGTCCTGATTTACATCCGCAAGTAGCAGTACCTGCGCATCCTCTATTTGTTGTGCAATATTGTTGTAGTGTATTTTGCCGATTCGGCCAAAGCCGATAATACCTATTTTGAGCTTCATAACTTTTCTGTTTAGATTCCTAATCTTTGTAAATACGCCCTATTTTTTGCTGCATACACCTTCGGTCTTCCCATGCCCGGCAACACATCCTGCTCCACCACAATCCAGCCCTCATATCCGCTTTGTTCCAAAATTTCAAATGCTGCATGAAAGTCTACATTTCCTTTACCCAGCTCACAAAAAATACCATGACGCACTGCATCAAAATAATCCCATCGATGATCCTTCAACCTTGCCGCTACCGAGGGATCAAAATCCTTGAAATGTACATGCCATATGCGATCGATATATTTTTGCAATCCTTTTATTGGATTTCCACCGCCCAATGCATAGTGTCCAGTGTCAAAACACAGCCCAATACTGCTGGGATCAGTCAGTTTCAAGAAGGTCTCCACTTCATTTACTGTCTCTACGTAGCCAGCACCATGGTGATGAAATACCGTGCGAAGGCCATAGCTTTCCCTTACTGCATTGGCAATGGCCTCTGCGCCTTGTGCAAATACCTGCCATTGTTCGTCCGTTAAACCCTGTGCCTCCACAATACGTCCCGCGTGTTGTGTACGTTCGGTAACACTACCGTTATCATCGGCCAATACAATGAATGCGTCGTCATAGCCAGCTTCCTTTAGCAACTTGGCCACGCGGAGCGCTGCATTCTTTCCTGGTTCGTGCGCATCTGCAACGGCCAACGCGACTGGAACAAAAGCACCAACAAGCTCTAGTTCATGTGCGTTTATTGCGGCGCGCAGGGCGTTAGGATCTGTCGGCATAAAACCCCAGTCACCCAATTCTGTACCGATATAACCGGTTTCTTGGATTTCACGAAGTACCTGCTCATATTCCGGTTCCTTGGCTTCAAAGTCAAATTCTAAAACACCCCACGAACATGGCGCATTCGCAATTCTTATCTTTTCCATCGATTTAAAATTTTCTAGACCATTCTTTCGGCCAACGTTCAATAACAACTTTCGTCTGTGTAAAAAACTCGATGGCATGACGCCCCTGTCCATGGAGGTCGCCAAAGAAGCTGTCGTTCCATCCGCTAAAAGGAAATTGCGCCATCGGTGCGGCCACACCTATGTTGATTCCGATGTTTCCGGCATTTGCTTCACTTCTGAACTTCCGCGCGTGTGCGCCGCTACTCGTGAACAAACAGGCCATATTGCCGTACTGGTTTTTGTTAACGAAAGCAATGGCTTCATCAACCGTTGGAAGGTTGATCAAACTCATAACTGGCCCGAATATTTCAGTTTTGATAAGCTTTCCATCTAATGGGACGTCGGCAAGAATAGTGGGTTTCAAAAAATTCCCTTGTTCAAATCCATCGATACTCGCCTGACGACCATCCAGCAGCAACGCAGCGCCTTCCTGTTTCCCTAGCGCAATAAGATTTTCAATACGTGCTTTGCTTTCCGTTGAAATCACAGGACCCATGTCCACCTGTTCATCCAGTCCGTAGCCGGTAACCCTACTCTTCGCAGCTTCATACAGCGCCTCTTTCACACGCCCCTGCTGGTCGTCGACAAGCACAATATTAGAGGCTGCAAGGCACCGCTGTCCAGCACAGCCATACACGCTATCCGTAATGATACGCGCTGTGGTATCCAAATCGGCATCTGGAAGCACCACGACAGGATTTTTGGCTCCACCTTGAGCCTGCACACGTTTGCCATGCTGTGCGCCTTTGGCATATACATAACGTGCTACCTGGGTAGATCCGACAAAGCTTACCGCTTTTACTAAAGGGTGCTCCAACAAGGCATCCACCGTTTCTTTACCACCATGCACGAGGTTGACCACGCCTTTAGGCAAGCCTATCTGCTCCATAAGCTGCACGACCTTTTGCATCGTCAACGGTACTTTTTCAGATGGCTTCAGGACAAATGTATTTCCGCAGGCGATGGCATAAGGTAGAAACCAGAAAGGAATCATCCCCGGAAAATTAAATGGCGCAATACATACACATACCCCCAGTGGTTGCCGAATAACAAACTCATCCACCCCACGGGCGATGTTCTCGGAAAACTCACTTTGCATCAACAGCGGTGTGGCACAGGCGGTTTCCACATTTTCAATCGCACGCTGCATTTCGCCCAAAGCTTCCGCTTTGGTTTTTCCCGATTCTTGGGTAATGGTTTCTGCAAGTTCGTGCAGGTGATTTTCCAAAAGCGTCTTGAGACGAAAAAGTGGCTGTACACGTTGCATAACCGGCGTTTCAGCCCAAGATGCGGCCGCTGATGCAGCGGCCTTAACAGCTTGGTCAACGTCAATACCTGTAGCAGGACCATAGGGAACAGCAGCTAAACGTTCCTGTGTTGCTGGATTAATCACAGTAATAGACTCCGATTCAGCACTTTGCACCCAGCCTGCATTTACATAATTCTTTAATATTTCCATTTTTATTTAATTTTAAACGTTTCCTAATAATATATAGATAGCCAACGTTACGAGCAGCAGCGCCAAGCCAAAGGGCTTTGCATAACGCCAGGCAAGCATCGGTATCGGTGCCTCATTTTCCAAAGTCTCTGACACCACTGGCCGTGGGTAAAAATAAGATACCGCGAACATGACGCCCATGTTCAACAAAAACTCAATTCCCCAGAGGTGAACGAAATGGATATTCACTTTAAAAATGAATGTACAAGACACATAGAATAGTAAGCCTATACACATCGCTGCCTTTGCCGCTGGCGCGGAGATGCGTGGAAAGAAAAATCCACCCAACATAATGGAAGCAATGGGAATAAAAAATATACCGTTTAGCTCCTGCAGAAGTTGGTACAAACCGTTAGGAGCACGAGCGACGAAGGGGGCCGCAATAATAGAACTCACCGCCAAGATGCTCGCAGCAAGGCGTCCCATACGCACCAAGGTGCGATCGTCTGCCTTTTTATTGATCAGGC
Organism: Sphingobacterium sp. lm-10; assembly: GCF_023554555.1. Taxonomy (NCBI): domain Bacteria; kingdom Pseudomonadati; phylum Bacteroidota; class Sphingobacteriia; order Sphingobacteriales; family Sphingobacteriaceae; genus Sphingobacterium; species Sphingobacterium sp. lm-10. The sequence goes on along the minus strand of NZ_JAMJWC010000001.1, from coordinate 63,584 downwards.
GCTTGTAAACATCAATGCTAAAAATCGTGGATGCGCTGTTCAAAACGGCATTAAAAGTACTTAACACCGCCCCGACTATAATTGCCGCAAACAAGCCCAATAACGAGACAGGCAGAATACGTTTCACCAGTGCAGGATAAACCAAATCTTGATCTGCGTAAAATTCGTCCTTGAAATAGTAATAACCGATCACTCCTGGCAGTACGATGATAAAAGGCACCAGGATCTTTAACATCCCCGTGTACAACAGCCCTTTCTGTGCTTCCTCCAAATTTTTGGCACCAAATACTCTTTGTATAATGGTTTGATTCATGCACCAAAAGTAGATTTGGTTGATCATCAAACCGGTGAAAAGCGTACTAAAGGGTAATATCGAATCTTCTGCTCCAATAACATTGAATTTTTCCGGACTATGCCTGAACAGCTTTTCCATTCCCAACAAAGGATTCCCATCACCAATATAAATCAGGGCGAGAACTGGGATGAGGAGGCCAGCTAGCAACAATCCGTAACCATAGATAACATCTGACACCGCAACGGCCTTTAGCCCTCCAATCACCGCATAGGCCGCACCGAGTACGCCGACCACTACCACCGTGATCCATAGGCTACTTGCTTTGCTTATACCCAAAAGCTCTGATGTATTGAAGATACTTTCTAAATTGATCGCTCCGGTGTAGAGGACAATCGGCAACAAGGTTACGGCAAATGAGACCAACAAAAACAGCGCAATAAGTGAGCTTGTACCTTTGTCGAAACGTCTATCCAGATACTGTGGGATCGTGACGACTCCCATACGCAAGTACTTTGGAACAAAGTATATGGCCGCCAGGATTAATGCCAAGGCCGAGGTGACCTCCCAAGCAATAATAATAAAGCCGTTTCTATAGGCCGAGCCATTCATACCTACCAAATGCTCGGTGGAGATATTGGACATGATCATAGACGCTGCAATAACGGATCCCGTCAAGCTCCTACCTCCCAAAAAATACCCGTCCTGCGACGACAGGTTATCCTTCCGCAGTCGATACCAGGCATAGATGCCTACAAAAACTGTAAAACCTACAAAACTAATAACAGTAATCATAATACTGTATTAGAGATGATAGCGCTGACGCTCTTTCTGTTCGCTATTTTTTTGATACGCTTCGCACACCTTAGCATTGTAGGCAACGGAAGCGATCGGCACCTCCCACCAAGCATGTCCATAGCCCGCCATTTTACGTTCGCCAGCGGTCTCGACATAGATCACTGTTGTACTATCTGTTGTTTTAGCAACCTGTAGCGCTTCCGCGAAGTCGTCCGGCCGATGCGCTTCCAACACGATAGCGCCTAAACTGCGAGCATTTTCTGCTAGATTCACTGGTAGTAATCCGCCGTCTAACTGACCCGACTCGTTGTTACGAGCGCGATATTGTGTACCAAAACCTTCCATACCCAGGGATCTGGAAAGCCCTCCAATACTGGCGTAGCCGTGGTTATTAATCAGGATAATAATAAGCTTGTATCCTTCTTGTATGGAGGTTATTATATCAGCAGACAACATTAAAAAGCTGGCATCGCCCACCATTACATAAACTTCTCGCGATGGGGTTGCCATCTTTGCGCCTAGGCCACCAGCGATCTCATAACCCATACAAGAATATCCATACTCTACATGGAAACCTTTGGGATCTCGTGTACGCCACAGCTTGTGCAGATCTCCCGGTAAACTACCAGCGGCACAGAGTACTACATCTTCTGGAGCAGCATATTCGTTGACCAATCCGATGATCTCTGCTTGCGATAAACTATCCGCTGCAAGTGGCGTATAGGCCGCTGTCACGCGTTGATCCCATTGTTCGTTAAAAAATTGCGCACGCGCGCGATAATCAGCATCCACTTGGTAGCCTTCCAGCCGGAGCAGCAGCGCTTCTAAGGTAGCTCTAGCATCACCGACAAGTGGTAATGCGGATTGTTTATAAGCATCAAATGCGGTGATGTTGATATTGATAAAGGTTACCGCATCATTTTGAAAAGCCGTGTTAGAAGCCGTAGTGAAATCGCTGTATCGCGTACCTATTCCGATCACCAGGTCAGCCTCGGCTGCATAAACATTTGCGCCCTCCGTTCCCGTAGCACCCGCAGCGCCCAGCGCCTGGGGGTGGTCGTAGCGCAGCGCGCCTTTTCCGGCAAAAGTTTCCGCCACCGGAATACCCGTTTGATCTACAAAGCGTTGAAGTGCCGCACTCGCCTCACTATATAGGACACCACCGCCGGCAACAATCAAAGGTTTTCTAGCGGTACGAATTTTGGCAACGGCCCGATCCAGCAATGTCGTATCGGGCAAAGGCCGAGCGATAAACCATGTTTTCGGCTCAAACAGTTCGATCGGAAAAGCGAAAGATTCTGTCTGTACATCCTGTGGCAAACAAAGCGTCACTGCTCCCGTCTCAGCGGGTGACGTGAGCACACGTAACACTTGGGGAAGCGATGCAATGACCTGTTCGGGTCGAGTGATGCGATCCCAAAAACGAGAAACCGGACGAAAACAATCATTCACGGACAGATCTGCGCTATGAAATGATTCCAGCTGCTGCAGCGCTGGATCGACATGGCGCGTAGCAAAAGTGTCTCCAGGCAGCAGTAAAACTGGCAGGCGATTTATGGTAGCTGACGCAGCCGCAGTGAGCATATTGGTAGCACCGGGTCCGATAGATGCTGTGCAAGCAAAGGTCTCCATACGATTTTTCATTCTGGCGTAGGCCGCAGCGGCATGCACCATCGCCTGTTCATTCCGTGACTGGTAGTAACGAAAGTTTGGATATTCAGACAGCGCCTGTCCGATACCACCCACATTGCCGTGCCCAAAGATGCCAAAGCATCCTGCAAAAAATTTATTGATTTCACCGTCTCGCTCGACCGATTGTTGATCCAAATATTGGATAATCGCCTGTGCGACGGTAAGTGTAACCGTCTTTTTCATCCGCTTATGTTTAGTTTATAATTTAGAAAGTGTGCATATGTAATGCTATGGAAGGCTTGTTAAATAGCGGTGCTACTAAAAGCCGCCATACTTTTCAATAAAGGCCATCGATTGAGACAGGCGGGGCATAAAATTGGCGCAACCCGATTCCAAGACTACTTGTGCTCCGCTTGCATTTCCCATCCTGCAGCACTTGTACAAACTCCAACCTTGCAGGTATCCGTAGATAAAACCTGACGCGAACGCATCACCTGCCCCCAATACGTTCAACGGTAACACCGGAAAGCCGGGCACGTCAACGCGTTCCTTTCCGGCTTCATAGATGCTTACTCCATTGGCCCCACGCTTCACGATCAGAATCTGCACTCCCAAAGACAATACCCCCTCTATAGCTTGATCAATATCACCGGAAATGCTGGGAGCAGAAATCTGTTGGTGCTCGATGGTTACTTGGGAAGCATCTTCTAACATGGCTGCCAACAATTCCTCTTCGGTGCCGATGGCAATATCAATCTTGGGCAAGAGCGCACGGGTCATAATCCCAAAAGAACGAACGTCAGCCCATTGATCGGCACGAAAGTCAATGTCTAATAACGTATTTGTGCCCGTCTGATTCGCTCGCTCAACCGCAAAAAACACAGCACTGCGACTAGGTTCAACGTGCAATGCCGTACCCGAAATCTCCAGTAAACGTACCTCGTTCATTGGTATCGCATTCACGTGATCAATATTGATCTGCGAGTCGGCAGCATTGTTCCGATAAAAAACCAAAGGAAAAGTATCCGGTGGCTGTATGCCCAATAGTACGGCACTGCTGCGCGCATGGGCAATGCGTGGGATAAAAGCAGTTTCTATGCCTTCCTTTTCCAAAAAGTTTAAAATGAAATCACCTACTTTATCATAACCTACACCTGTCAGCAAGGCCGTTTTTAAGCCAAGTCGTGCGCAGCCTGTGGCAATATTCAATGGAGATCCGCCTACAAAGGCATCAAATCCTTTTATTTCGACAAATTCGGCTCCGATATTCTGCGAATACAGATCAATGGAGGAACGACCAACGGTTAAAACATCGTATCTTTTCATATCTTATCTTTTTAGGGTATTCATTATAGCAGAAACCAAAGGGAGTCGATCATCAATACCTGTCCAAGTATCAAATATCCAAGCATGTTCGGGGTCAGGTGTGTTCGCTAATGATTGGTCAGATCCAGCCAAGAAATTTAGGTAATAGACATCATATCCATGTCCAGCTACCACAGGATGGTAGCCTCTAGGCACCATCACTACATCGTTGTTTCGCGCTATTGCGACCTCATCAAGAGAACCATCACTCGTGTAAACTCGTTGCATGGCATATCCCTGTGGCTTGGCCACTTTATAGAAATACGTTTCCTCCAAACGAGCTTCCAAGAGCTCCCCTTCTTTATCGACGACGCGTTCATCGTGCTTGTGGGCAGGAAAAGAACTCCAATTCCCCGAGGGGGTGTACACCTCTACGACGACCAAGCGATGGCAGGGAAAGCCCGGCCCCAACAGGTCATTTATTTGTCGGCTTGCATTGTCGCCCCCACGAATCTCTACAGCCAGCTCTTCCGGCTTCTTAAACACCGGCGCAAAATCTTTATCCGTTTCACACCAACCGTATGCAAGATCAAGTACGGTACTACTAGCTGTAAGCGTAAACTTAGTACGACGGGGTAGATACAATACGTGCGGCATACCCGAAAAAACGTCGCGACGTCCGTTTGTTGTTTTCCAGGAACCGCAGTCACTTTCCACGATGTAATCTCCACCCAGTAAGATAATGGCATACTCCTGTTCCAAGGTATCTACTGTCCATGTTTCGCCAGCCAGCATGCGGCGCGCACCAAAATTCAGGTATTGCCACCCGGCATCTTCCCGGGTAATATATTGGTAGTTTTCCTGCTGATCCTCGGCATTTACAACCAAAGGATACTTCTCCGATCTTTTCATACGTATATTTCTGTCTTTATCTATTTTATAGGATGGTTAGTTATAGATGGTTAGCTTACACACATTCATCGTTATGCGGCACAGCCGCCAGCGACAAATCATCACATACGTTTCTTACTATAGATTACTTTGCTTGCCGTCCCGGAAGTAAGCGGCCTTCTCCACGGAGTTCAAACACTGAAATTTATCCATACAAAACTTGGTAAGCGCATCGATGTATAGCTTTCCTGGAGCTACAGGATCGAACACCTGCGGTTGATTAGCAAAAAACTCGCGATGCACACGTGTCCACAATACGCGTAGATCCGTTGCCACATTCACTTTGCATACTCCAAACCCGATGGCCCGACGTATTTCCTGATCGGAAACGCCTCTTGCGTCTTGTAATAGAGAGCCGCCTACCGCATTGATCCGCTCGATTTCGGCAGCCGAAACGGCAGATCCACCGTGCAGCACAAGTGGAAAGCTGGGCAATTCATGTTGGATGGCAGCAAGGACATCGAAGCGAATGCCCTGATCTCCCTTAAATTTATAAGCGCCGTGGCTCGTACCCACGGCAACGGCCAAGCTATCACAACCTGTCTGCTGCACAAATGAAGCTGCTTGCTCCGGCTGGGTATATGCGGACAAAGAAACATCAACGATTAAATCATCCTCTACGCCGCTCAATACGCCAAGCTCTGCCTCTACAAAAATGCCTTGCAGATGAGCTGCATCCACCACCGCTTTGGTACGCTTGCAATTTTCTGGGAATGGGTCGTGGGATGCGTCGATCATGACAGAATTGTATCGGCCGTCCTGCAAAGCGGAGTCTATATGGAGCTCGTTGCCGTGATCCAGATGTAGGGCATACACCACGTCAGGGTGCTGTTTTGCCGTTGCCAAAATCATAGCCAGGAGCGACTGCGCAGTAGCATAATCCCGAGCAGCGGGCGTTGTTTGGATAATGACCGGTGAATCGCTGAGCTCTGCTGCACGAAATACCGCCAGCACCTGCTCAAGCGTAAATACGTTGATCGCCGCGATGGCATAATCGCCATAACAATGCTTAAACAATACATTGGGAGAAACAATCATCTGGTTTATTTACTTGGTTTTACATTACAAGTAAACAGGAAATTAGGCGATCCTCCAAAATTAGTCATGCAAAGGTTTGCATAACAACAAGGGGGAATATGTGTGTTTAAACGTACTATTCCGAATGTAAGCAAGCGATCAAATGATATGTCCCAAAAAAAGATATGTTGTAGAAATTAGTTACCCAAATCATTACGTAACTTCATACTTTAATAACACCAGTCTAGATTGTTCACATTATCGACTGTTTTTTCCGAGGCGTGCGTTGCGGCTATCCAAATAGGAATCATTTATAAATCAATTATGAAAAAAAAACGTCAAACCTCTATCACCGACCTTGCGAAAGAGCTTGGCCTATCAGCGTCCACCGTCTCACGTGCACTGCGGCACCACCCCGCAATAAGCGAACACACCACAAACAGGGTATTGGAACTCGCCGAACGGCTTAAATACCAACCTAATCGATTGGCATTAGGTCTGCTTCATGATACAACCGGTGTTATTGGCGTTGTTGTTCCAGAAATTACAGGTTATTTTTTTGCGACGGTCATCAGCGGAGTGCAGGATATGGTAAGCGAAGCTGGCTATAAGCTCTTGATCTACCAAACCAACGAATCATTTGAGGAGGAACGAGAACTATTACTGGATATGGCGGCTCTGCGATTGGATGGTGTACTCATCAGTCCAAGCCACGAAACAAAGGATTACCAACATTTTGAACAGTTAAGAAACGCGGGAATACCCTTAGTTATTTTCGATCGCGATTGTCCAAATTTTGAAGCTGATAAAGTTTTGGTGGATAGTTATACAGGAGCCTATGAAGCCGTAGACTACCTGATCAGCAGCGGTTCCAAACGAATTGTCCATATAGCTGGTCCGATCTCTTTCCCTACATTTAAACAACGACTGGATGGCTATCTCGACGCACATTATGAAAACAATCTTCGGATAAATTCCGAATTGATTATTCGCAGCGACGATTTTTCCGCAGAAGCAGGTTTCAATGCCATTGATAGATTGTTTGCGACGCAACAGGTTTTTGATGCTATTTTCGCTGTTAACGATGCTGTCGCTATCGGTGCTTTACACAATCTGCGTGAACGCGGATATGCCATACCCCATGACATTGCTGTCATCGGTTTCGATGATGAGCCTTATGCACAGCACTTTTACCCCACCCTCTCCACCGTATGGCAACCAGCTTATGAATTGGGTATGTTATCGGCAAAAATCTTGTTAGACTACTTTTCGAAGGAAGGCGCTCCAAATGCTTACCGTTGCGAAGTGATGAAGCCAGAGCTCGTTATCCGTGAATCCTCGAGCCGCAAATTGACCCCCTCATAGTTTGCGGATATGGTTAGGTAATTATAATCTTTAAAGTACTGCTTTCCCATTAAAATTGTGACATTTTAACGGGATACTGGTAGTAAATATCGTTATGACAGCCGCGAAAGATCGCGGTTGAGAATTGCTTTCATTCTTTGATTTAGCGATATTTGCGCTGTCGAGACAGCCTATTCTATAACTCAGGTGGCTTTATTTAGAAAATCTAAAAGGGAGCATCGTCTGGCATATCATTCATACGAGATGGCATCGTGATGCCGCCTCCAAAACTATCCGAGGGAGCCATTGCTGACGGAGATGGCGGTCCGCCGAAGGCACCAAAACCATCATCTTTACCATTATCCATACCGTAAAAATCGTCTTCAAGGTCGACAAACTTCACATATTTACCGATAAATTTCAACGGCACAATACCCGTCTCCCCGTTCCGGTGTTTCGCGATGATTACCTCACCAACACCTGCTGTTGGGCGACCTTCTTCATCTTCCGTCATACCATAGTACTCCGGACGATACAGGAACAGCACCATGTCGGCGTCCTGCTCGATAGATCCAGATTCACGTAAATCGGATAGCATTGGTCTTTTACTATTACCGGGTCTGGATTCTACTGCACGACTTAATTGTGACAGGGCTAACACAGGCACATTCAATTCTTTGGCCACCGACTTCAACGCACGGGAAATACTACCGATTTCCTGCTCCCGGTTTCCGCCACCTTTGCCTTCGCTTTTACCATGCATCAGTTGCAAATAATCGACAATGACCATCTGTATATCATGCTGCGCTTTCAGACGGCGGCATTTGGCACGAAACTCAAATACATTTAAGGCTGGTGTATCGTCAATGATAAGCGGCGCTTCTGTCAATCGGCCAATGCGCGAATGCAATTGCTGCCATTCGTGATCCGCCAGATTTCCTTTTTTTAATTTCTCTTGCTCAATCTCCGTTTCTCCGGCAATCAAACGATTTACCAGCTGTACAGAAGACATCTCTAAGGAGAATACAGCTACCGGACGTTGGTGGTCCACTGCTGCATTTCGCGCTACAGAAAGCACGAAAGCTGTTTTACCCATCGCAGGACGCGCTGCGATAATCACCAAATCAGATGGCTGCCAGCCCGACGTCATGCGATCCAAGGCCGTCAAACCACTTGGAATACCGGTCAATCCATCCGTACGATCGCGCAATAATTCCAATGCATTGATCGCTTCTCGCATGATATCATCCATCTTCCTGGAATCACGACGTAGGTTATTTTGTGCGATATCAAAAAGGCTTTTCTCTGCATGATCCAGCAAATCGAAGATATCGCTGGTTTCATCATAAGATGCGTTGATAATCTCCGTAGAAACTTGGATAAGCTCCCGTTGTATGTATTTCTGAGAGATAATACGGGCATGGAACTCAATGTTTGCAGCAGACACGACGCGATCGGTTAATTGCGTAATATAATATGCTCCGCCCACCATCTCTAAGGCTCCCATTTGCCGCAACTCAGTGGTCACCGTTAATAAATCAATCGGTGAAGTCTTTTGAAACAGATTATAAATGGCCTGAAAAATCTTTTGGTGCGATTCCTTATAAAAAGACTCTGGCTTTAAAATGTCTATAACCTCACTTAATGCATTTTTTTCTAACATAAGCGCGCCCAATACGGCCTCTTCCAGATCGGGGGCTTGCGGCGGTAACTTGCCCAGTCCACCGATCAAGTTGCTAACACTTGCGCGCTTTCTGTTCAAATTTGCCTTGCCGGGTTTTCCGGAGTCGTTAGTATTGTTATCGCTTTGTTGTGACATATAGTAAATTTGGATTTAGAGAGGGTTTTTCACACATTCCCAGATTCCGTCAGACAGAATACATTTAATGGGATAGCAAAAGTAACAAAAATAGCTACCGTGTAGGATTTTAGTTTTAAACACCTTCTTTTATCAAACGTGATAATAGCCCGTTTAGCGTGCTTTCTCGCTTGTAGGTATTCCACATTGCAAATCATTTCAATGTGAACAAGTTAATTAACCTATTGATAACGTTATATTTACAATAAACAACAATTCACATACCAAATGTGGATAAGGTATTTTCATCATTCAATCGCAATGCAACAATGTACATAGGACTTAGTCATAACATGGATGCATATTTTTACATAAATAGCAGGTAGTGTCCTGGCGCATTATGTATCTTTGCAGCTATGACAGCTCCTAATTCAACGGTTAAACCTTACTCGGCAGACGGCAATAAAAAGGAACAGGTGGCTGATATGTTCAACAACATCTCTTCCACCTACGACATGCTAAATCGCTTCATGACGATGGGTATTGATATCATTTGGCGACGGAAAGCCATTCGTTCGCTACGCGTTATAAAACCACAGCATATTTTAGATGTGGCAACAGGTACCGGTGATTTTGCTATAGAATCCATCAAGCTGTTGCACCCAAAAAAAATAATCGGAATTGACATTTCTGAAGGTATGCTTTCTGTGGCAAAAGAAAAGATAAAAAAGAAAGCTTTGACAGCGCAGTTTGAGGTAATGTTGGGCGATTCGGAAAACCTGCCTTTCGAGGATGGTGATTTTGATGCCGTTACGGTTGCCTTTGGCGTACGAAATTTCGAAAATCTCCAAAAGGGATTGGATGAAATTAACCGTGTGATCCGTCCTGGTGGTAAAGCTATTGTTTTGGAACTTTCCAATCCTACGGCATTCCCGATCAAGCAGTTATTTCACTTTTACTTCCACAAATTCACGCCAGCACTGGGAAGGTTAATTTCTAAAGACAAGCGGGCTTACAGCTATTTGCCGGAGTCGGTTGCACAATTCCCGAGTGGCAAAGCATTTGCGGAAATGATGCAGAAAGCAGGGTTTACAGAAACTAAAGTACGTCCGCAAACTTTTGGATTTTGTACGATTTACGAAGCCACTAAATAATATGAACAGAACCGTATTGATTACAGGAGCGAGTTCAGGTATTGGCAAAGCCTGCGCATTACTGCTTGCTCAAGAAGGATACCGCCTGGTTCTTTGTGCCCGCCGTGCCGAACGACTGGAAGACCTGAAAAAAGCCATCCAGCAAGAACATCCAGGTACCGACATTTTCACATTTACCTTGGATGTACGTGACGCGGCGGCAGTACAACAAGCGGTGACAACGCTACCTGCAGAATGGCAACAGATTGATGTGTTGATTAACAATGCTGGTTTAAGTCAGGGATTGGATCCTATCCAGAGTGGCCAACTAAGCGACTGGGATACGATGATCGACACCAATGTCAAAGGCTTATTATACGTGAGCCGTGCAGTGATTCCTCTAATGGAAAATAGCAAAAATGCACATATCATCAACATCGGTTCGATTGCCGGCAAAGAGGTATATCCCAATGGCAATGTGTATTGTGCTACTAAGCATGCGGTGGATGCCTTAAATAAAGCGATGCGGATTGATCTACTGGAAAAAGGAATACGCGTATCCGCCATCAACCCTGGTATGGTGGAAACAGAATTTTCGGAAGTGCGTTTCCATGGAGATACTGAGCGGGCGAAAGCGGTATATAATGGAGTAACCGCCTTGACCGGACAAGATATTGCAGAAGTAATTGCCTTTGTGTTATCCCGTCGGGCGCACATCAATATCAACGATCTACTCATCATGCCTACGGCACAAGCCACTGGTACTATTGTAAATAGAAAATAAATATATTATGTCTTTAGAAATCACAATTAATCAGGATATTAAAGCGGCAATGATCGCGAAGGACAATGTGAAGTTAAGAGGTTTACGCGCGATCAAGTCGGCGATCTTATTAGCAAAAACCGACAAAACGCATGTAGAAGAAATCACCGAAGATGCAGAAATCAAAGTACTTCAGAAATTGGTAAAACAGCGTAAAGAGTCGGCCGAAATCTATAAAACGCAAAACCGAGAGGATTTGTATCAAATTGAAGTGGAAGAGCAGGAGGTCATTGAAGCCTACTTACCAAAACAGCTGGATCGCAGTGAGATTGAGGCAGTGGTGAAAGAAATTGTGTCGGAAACGGGTGCTTCATCCATGAAAGATATGGGAAAAGTAATGGGCTTAGCGAACCAACGGTTGGCAGGTAAAGCCGATGGCAGTACGGTATCTCAGGTGGTAAAAGCGCTATTAGGATAATACTACAGACGATTAAACAGACGGTAAGCAGTAGGTCATTGCCTAAGCAACACCTTGGTACTAAGGCTTCTTTAGCTCAAGCCTAAATTGAACGTCTTCCTCAAGGTCTCCAAAGCTGGGTTTTTGGAGACCATTGATTGATATTTCTCTTGAGAAGTATAGGGTTTTCGCACTTTCGTTTTCTCGGTAACCACTTCTTTGATTTCCAGTCCGTAGTTGCGTAGTTGCACACGCAGGTGATTCAGAATATCTACTTTCCCCATCTTCATCTCCTCCATTTGCACCATGTTTTCTACCTCTACTTCGATCATGTTTCCCTTCAGTACAGGTGTGCTAGAAGACATAATCGTATACAAAGTGATTTTATTTTCCTGCTTCACATAATCAGCGTAAGCAGCCCACTTCGCGTAGAAATCTTCGACGTCTATTGCAGCAAATTCAGAACCTTGCAATAGTTCATTTTCTTCTTTCTCCTCCGTTTTTTGATCAAGAATCGTGTTGAGATTAGGCAAAAGCTTCTTGGCAGGCATTGCTCCCCAACCTTTTGACGGAGCAGGCACTGGCTTTACTTCCGGTTCTTGTGCCACAGATGGATTACTCCCCGAAGTACTAATAGGATTAGGGGTATTCACACCTTCCGTAGAGCGTGTAGTTGATGGCACAACGGGGTTATCCGCTGTCTGAACAGGCGTTGCTGAGTTCGGCTTCGACGATGGTGTTATGACACTTTCCGCGACGCGGTTATTAGTCTCCGGAATATTTACGGTCGGTTTATCCGTTAGTTTTTTTTTTACATCAACTTCCGTTGATGTTTCTGTTAAGCTCAATTTAATCGCCGTAGCGATGTGGCACATTTTCAGCAAGGCCAATTCGACTTGGAGTCGATGGTTTTTGCTGGTTCGATAATTAATCTCGCATTGGTTGGCGATATTCAGTGCCGACAGCAGCAAGCCACTATTAAGCTGTTGAGATTGTTCTAAGTATTTTTGGCGAATAGTATTCCCTACTTCCAGTAATTTCAATGTAACAGGTTCTTTCGCAACCAGTAGATTACGCAAATGCGTGGATAGGCCGGCCATAAAGTGTCCACCATCGAAGCCATTGCTCAACACCTTGTCAAACACGAGCAAAGCCTGTGCAGCATCTTGCTGCGCAATGTACTGCAATAGATTAAAGTAATAATCGTAATCCAGAATATTGAGATTGTCAATTACTGCCCGATAAGTGACTTCCCTGTTAGAGAAACTCACAATCTGATCGAACATAGACAGTGCATCCCGCAATCCGCCATCGGCCTTCTGTGCGATCACATGCAGGCCATCATTTTCGTAGCTGATACCTTCATTCTTAGCGATTCTGGCCAGATGATTGGCCATATCTTCCACCTGGATACGATTGAAATCAAAAATCTGACAACGGGATAGTATCGTAGGAAGGATCTTATGTTTTTCGGTGGTTGCTAAAATAAAGATGGCATAGGTCGGCGGTTCCTCCAGCGTCTTTAGAAAAGCATTAAAAGCCTGCTGAGATAGCATATGCACCTCATCAATGATATAGATTTTGTACTTCCCTGTTTGAGGTGGAATACGAACCTGGTCGATCAACGAGCGAATATCCTCTACCGAATTATTGGACGCCGCATCCAATTCGTGGATGCTGAAAGAGTTACCGTTCTGAAAAGAGATACAGCTATTGCATTCTCCACAGGCTTCGGTATTTTCGGTGATCTGTTCACAATTTATTGTTTTCGCCAAGATACGCGCACACGTTGTCTTCCCCACACCGCGGGGCCCACAAAATAAGAATGCTTGCGCCAACTGATTGTTGTGTATTGCATTCTTCAACGTATTGGTGATGTGCGACTGCCCAACGACCGAATCAAAAGTGACTGGGCGGTATTTTCGGGCAGAAACAATAAAATTGTCCATTGCAACGAAGTTACGGAAATATTCGACCCTACGCAATATGACTACTGCAAAAAAAGGCATGAAAAAAGCCATCTTGGGGATGGCTCTTTGATAACTCAGTGGCATGTTTCACAACAGACCTGTAACTAACTAAACACAAGTATATAAAACAAATAATCTACTTGCACAAAGGTAATAGCGTTGTTTAAAGTCTGTGTTATCCACGCGTTATGTTTATACTTATCGGAAGTATTTATCGGGCTTGTGCCTCTGCAATCATTTTCAAAACTTCGTCAATGGTTGTCTTGGCAGCTTCCTTCATTTTCGGATTACCTGGGTAGTCCGTATCTAGGGTTACTTCTTTGGATTTTTCTTTATACGTAAACTTAAGAATAAATCTTGCCGCCGATGGTTGACGATCAGCATCTGGAGTCGTCATATCATCGTCCACGTTCCAAAAACCAAGTTCCTGTGCTTTGCGGTGTAAATATAAGAGATCATTATCCCGTAGCTTTACTGTATCTAGCGCTACTGTACCATTTTTACGCTCAAACTGATAGAGATTTGTGGTAGAGCTATAGTGATTTTTCAACGAATCGGGTGCACCAAATGTAAGCTCAATGGCCTCGAAGTCCGTAAAACGAAACGGTGCATTTTTTACCATTGCAGAGTAATAGTAAAAACAATAAATAAAGAATGGAACGATGATACAAATTCCGAGAAAAATTCGTTTTCCTCTGTCAGACATAGTTTTTGAATGTAAAGTGCGCACAAAAGTACGCATTTAAACACACTTTCCGACCGGAAGTATAGAAAGAGACGATGCGCTGACTAAGTTTTTGGGCTACCAGCTCGTTTGAAATACCGATAATACCAGGTATCCTTCAGATCAGATATGATGACGCCCTTTTTTGTGGATACATGTACAAACTTGCCGTTGTGTAAGTAGATACCAACGTGATCAATATTGCGCCCACCAAACGAAAAAAATACTAAATCGCCCTCTCGCAATTGATTTTCGTATTTACGTTTGACATTATCCGCCATATCTCTGGAAGTACGTGGTAGATTTTGACTAAAAACTTCCCGATAAAGTAATCCCACAAAAGCAGAACAATCCATTCCATTTCGATCTAATCCACCGTTGCGATGTGGTGTACCCATCCAGTCATCTATGAAAAGATATAAATCGCTACTCTTCGAGATATCTCGGCTATTCACTCCAAGCAGTTGTGCATAGTTATCTAGTTTATTTCCAGAATAGTTCATCGACCTGGCCTTACTGGCATCCGATACAGGAGCATTTCTTGAAGTGGATCGTTTGCCACTTTCCAGAACAGCATAGCGACTATTCCCGCTACCTTTTTTTCTCGCTCCGCAGGAGCTAATCAGTAGAGCGCCACAAAGAATTATGAATAAATGATATCCTTTGTACCGCATCATCTTCATTGTACTATTTGCCATCTTACAAAAGTATTTTCGCGACACGAAAAAACAAGGTACTTTTTTCCACAATTGTTATTTACTTTTGTCCGGTGATGGAAAAATTGAAAGGTTCTTTGGCTGTTTTTATTGGAGCTGCTAGTTTTGGCGTGCTCTCTACTTTCGTGAAAAAAGCCTACAAGGCCGGCTTCACACTAGGTGAAGTCACCGGCTCGCAGGCTCTCTTCGGGGTTGTTTTTCTATGGATATTGTACCTGATATCCCAAATTGGAAAAGTGCAGAAGAAACGTACGCAACGTAAGGATCCAAAATGGCTACTCGTAATCGCCGGCTTGAGTACAGGCTTGGTCAGTGTGCTATATTATCAATGTGTACAACTTGTTCCTGCGTCTATCGCCATTATCTTATTAATGCAGTACATCTGGATTGGTGCCATCCTTGAATTTCTACTATTTAAGAAGCCACCTAGTAAAATACAACTCATCGGCTGTGTGTTTATTATTATCGGGACTTTATTTTCTACTGGTTTGTTTGAACAGGAAGTACCTAGCCTTACCGCTAGCGGTGTACTTTATGGCTTGGGTGCCGCAACTGCATTTGCCTGCTTTATTATCCTGAATGGCAGAGTTGGTAAAGATTATCCTATTGTATTAAAGAGTGCCCTGATGGTTACTGGTGCTTTAATTCTTATTATAGCTTTATTAAAACCTGTAGGTTTACTATCTATTGAAAACCTGTACAATCTATTTCCTTATGGCTTTTTTCTAGCTTTATTCGGAACAATCATCCCACCACTGCTCTTCGCTTATGGCATGCCAAAGACCGGCTATTCTCTGGGAAGTATTCTTAGTGCGGTAGAGCTGCCCGTCGCGGTAACCATGTCGTATCTTGTTCTGGGAGAATACGTATCAGGTTGGCAATGGTTCGGCTTAGTATTTATTTTATCCGTCATTATCATTATCCAACTACAGAAGCCAAAAAAAACTCCTGTATGATAACTTACAGGAGTTTTTTCATTTTTGTATTCACTTGAATTTAACCAGGTGCAGATGCGGTATTAAAAAGCGTACCGCAATCCAAACTGTACTTGAAATGGATTACCGGTAGGCGCTACTTGGCCATTACTATTCACATTATAATTGAATTGACCATCGGTAAATGCATTTGCAGCAGGCAAAGCATACAGCGCCTGAGATGCCAGGTTATGCATTACACCCCATTCCTTATTCAGCATGTTCATGAAGTTGAAAATCTCCGCGGAAAGCTCGATGCTGTGCGTTCTATAGAAACGTATATTTTTAGCTAGACGCAAGTCCACCGTTCCGTAAAACCCATTAATTCCGCCATTTCGTTCCGCGAAAGTACCTCTGTAAGCCTGAATATAGTCTTTCATGCTCTGACTTGCTTCCGGATTGTCCAGAATTGCCTGTAAGCCGGTACGGATGTTATCGGGTGTATTGGCGCTCGTATAATCAAATATATAAGCCAACTTATTTGCTGCGCCACCAAAGTCACCAGTGGTGTTGGCTCCCGCCAACAAACTGTATCGCGTACCTCCGATACCGGTATAACGAAGACCAACCTGCACCCCATACCATGTCGGCAAATTACCATAGGCGACAAACTTATGACGGAATTGATTAGAAGAATAGGTGACTGCACTGAGATCACGTGGATCGTTCACCACGGCTTGAGATAAAGTTGCCGAGTTAGCGACATTTCCGTTGAACGAGGTGTTGTCTCTGGTATCATTCCAGGTATAGCTCACCGTGATGGTTCCATCTTTAAAGTAGTTATAAGTACCGTCTAATACCACAGCGTAGTTGTTGACTTTACCGATACTGGTGAGCTCCAACACCCTCCCTAGTTGATTCGACAAACGGCCTTGTTGCCAGTCTGGCTGTCCATTATTTGGAATCGATTCTCTAGGCACAAACACACTTCTATTGCCTTCATTCGCTAGTGTGAAAGCTGGCTCCGCCACCATATTGCGATCGATATACGTATAATTGTTGCGGCCTAAGGTCATATAACCTGTTGCACTAACCTTGAACCGGTCTGTGATAAATCGTGTGTACGATAAATTGGCTTTGTATACCGTTGGTACATCCGCATTTTCACCCGTATAATTAATTGTCGGCACACCACGATTCAATACCGCTGGAATGGTACTCTGATCGGCACGATATCCTGGAAAGTTAGGCACAGGCACATCCGCTCCGCGCACATCCACTGTAGCAAAGTTAGATCCATCAAAGGTTAAATTATTGATGATCATGTAATTGTTAATATCTGAAGCAAAAACACCACCACCAGCACGGATAATATCCGTACCATTCTGATTAATATCCCAGCTAAATTGTAAGCGTGGCTGAATGATAAATGTTCCTAATTTGTTGTCTGTACGAATGCCCAATTCCTCATCCACCAATGCATTGTACTGCGCTGTAGGGTAGCCCGCATAGTCCATCCGAAGACCCGCAGTCAGTTCCATGCCTGGGCCAATATCTTTGCGCAACTGCCCATAGAGGCCTATATTTGCAATTGTACCGCGTACAGCCACATCGTCCTTGAGTGGCACTTCTCGATAGTATCGATACGCATTTCCTTGTGCTAAGTTATCTAAGCCTGAAAAGTGAAAGCGTCCGTTGACTTCTGAGCCATATACCGACGTCGAACTGGTAGTCATCAGATCTACACCGAACACATATTTTGCCCAGTCGGTATCATAATACAGGTTATTCATCAATTGCACCACGTGGTTTCGAAAACTTTCCTGACCGAAACGATGGCCTCCCAATTGCAGATTGGTACGCAGTGTGGTGCCGTCTATGTCAGACGCTACTCCCTCCACTATTGCTCTGGGAATGTATCCAGGCGCGATCTGGTTGCCCTGCGTACTATTTTGATAAACGTAGAGATGTTGTAGCTTTATTTCGTTCGTTAAACGAGGCGATATAGAGGTACGTAACGTGGCTAGAAAACTATTGTCTACATTCTTATCGTTACCATAAGACTCCAGCAAATTGATGGCCGTATTATCCGCCAAGCCCAGTGGGTTGTAGTCATAGGTCATGTTATTGCGAATGGTGAGTAGATTTTTATCATTGATCTGCCAGTCTAGGCGTAAGAAAGCTGCATCGGATGTACGACGCTTATCGATCGCACCGGTCTGTGGCACATCAGAAACACCGTATCGGCTTCTGGCGATGTCAAGATAATTATCCAATGTCTGCTCGTTAATACGAAAAACTTGCTGATTTAAGCCACCACGTAAATCGGCAATCAGTAATGCACGATTATCTTGTTGACGGTCCCACACAGCAAAGAAGTGTAACTTATCTTTTATAATCGGACCTCCTAAAGAGAAACCATATTGATAGGTCGCGTAACTCCCCAAACGTGGGTTGCCTGCAATATCATACTGACTGCTAGACCAATCGGCACGACCAAACATAAAAGCTGATCCGGTAAATGTATTGGTTCCTTGTTTGGTAACAGCACTAACCATCCCGCCCCCACTACGGCCAAAGGTAACATCGTATTGGTTCGTCACTACTTTAAATTCTCGCACCGCTTCCATGGATAAGGAGTACGGTGCACCGCTCCGTGCTGTGGTTGCGCCTGCGGAAGTAGGATTTTTGGCATTCATACCGTCAATAGTAAAGTTGGTGGAAGAAGCCAGCTGACCAGAAATACTACCCCCTGGCGTCGCCAATGGAGAGAGTTCCGTGAGAGAAGTAAAATTCCGGCCATTCACAGGCAGAGAGCGAATTACTTTAGATGAAAAGGCCGTTGCGGCACCAAGGTAATCTTTGGTATTTACCAAACCGGAAGCGTTTACTTCTACCACATCCAAGCTAGTGGACCGAGAGACAATTTCAATCTGTATACGTGCCACATCGCCCTGATTTAAATAAATACCTGTTACAGCTCCTTCTCCACTACTCATGTGGGTAGCTGTCGCGACATATGGCCCACCCAACGGAAGCTGTTTAATATCAAAGTTTCCACGATCGTTACTTACAGAGGTCGTCGTAAAACCGGTGGACTCATTACGTACCCGAACTGTGGCTCCCGACACGGGTGTTCCTGAGGCATCGATTACTTGTCCATTGATGGCCGCCTGTGTGCCTTGCGCGTAACTAGTATGGCTAAAAACGAAAAGTAGCGCAATTAACATAAGTATTTGGCTTCCATTCACTGTGTAACTTCTTTTCATAAAGGGATTAGAATAGCGTTGATTAAAATGATAAGCAAAATTAAGTGGCCAAGATTATGAGGATAACAACTTAAAGTTAATATAAAGTTATTAAATGCACACCTTGATCACCTAATCACGACATCTTAAAAAGGCAATATTATCATTTTCAAACCTTAAACAAATAGTGTAAGATTACCTGTCCCGATAAAAAAAGTAATTTTGTCGCAATTATTCCTTATATTTAATATGGAAACGAATATTAGGAGATAACAGAATAATCATGAAAAATGTCGTTCTAGGATATGGTGTAGAGATGGACTGGATGGAAGGATTAACTCAATCCCTTGATGGCAGCCTTGAAAATGGACGGATCAATTGTCCAGATCACCTAATGACAGGCACACTCTATGGATATCAGATCAATGATTATCTAAGCACTTTTTTTCAGGACGTTACTTACCATAGTGATATAAGTTACCAGATGCGTAACACTACGGAGGATTTTGTTGGCATCTATTTCAACCAAACAGAGGGTGATTTCATACAGATTATGGACGACGTCAAAAAAACAATTGGGCGTTGGGCGTATAACGTGGCAGTGGTTGACGCTACGTTGCCTGCAGATTATATGGTTAAGTCGGGGAGCAAGAGTTTCTCCATTTACATCTTTATTAAAAAGACAGCTTTGCTGCAAAGCTTGTCAAAAATCCCCAAATTCGAAGAAATCAAGGATGCACTTTTTGATGCGGAGCAAAATACTCTTGTTCGGTTTGAGCGAGCAAGCAATCAAGCCTGGTTTCTGATGAATGAGCTGCGTAAAACGAGCTTTGAAAACCCTCTTTTCAACACCTATTTGATCGGTACGGTATATGGGCTTATGGGCGATTACCTAGATCAGGTTATTGACCATGATATTGTCCTAGATAAGGTTTCTCAGGAAGACATTGTAGGGATTGTTAGTTCGCAGTCCGCCATCATCGATGGTATACATGGTACATTTTCGGGAATCGAGACGCTAGCAGCTTCGGTAAATATGTCTGAAAGCAAATACAAGCAACTCTTTAAAAAAATCACCGGTATGAGTGCCCATGTTTTTTTTCTGACCAACAAATTGGATGCCGCAAAGCAAATGCTGGAAACTGGAAACTATTCCATAGCTGAAGTGGCCGATTCGTTTGCTTTTTTTGATGCTTCGCACTTTATAGAGCAATTCAAAAATACATATGGTTTTACTCCAAGAGAATACTTAACCTTTTTATAAGTGGATCTGATCAGAAAAAAGTTTCTCTTCAATTATACGCTGACGCCGGAATGGTTGAAAACTATTTCGAATGATATTGGAGCGGAATTAATCGATGGAAAGATCTTGCGAATGCCAAAACAACTCGCAGAGGGTGCTGGGATATTTTTAGAAGTACTGCCGGGTCTTTCTGTATTCTTGATAGACATGTATTTTCATGAACCAGTTACTATTACACGCGTTCCTAAAGATGATCTTTATTTTGCGTATTATGATCTCGGCGAAAAAATAACCACTCATTTACTAAATGGTACACCTCATAGGGCTGGCTACTACTCGAAGTTGGGAATGGCTTTCATGGACTCAAGCATACCAACCTCTCTCTTACCACCTGTAGGAGCAAGGTCTTATAGTCTGCGTCTACTAATTTCCAAAAAGCTATTGCCTAATCTTACAGCCATTAATCAACATGCAAATGTCGATTTTCCTGTCTCTGAGCAGTCAATAGATACGTTGTATTATTACAGCCATATAGATTCCAGGAGTAGGATTTTACTCAACAGATTAAAGAGTAAGGATATTAACGACGTATCCTTTGAATTTCATTTAAAGCACACTGCACTTTATCTGCTTGCTTACCTAGTAGAACGCGCGACCAATGCGCCTATTATCAATAAACTCCCTAAGCAAGAAGTAGAATCTATTATGGCATCCGCCAACTACCTGACGGAACAACTTCTTTCAGATTTTCCAACGATTGAAACGCTCGCACGCACGGCCGGAATGTCGGTATCGAAATACAAGTCGCTTTTTAAAAAACTCCTTCACTTTAGCCCAAAACAATTTTTTATAAACGAAAAGCTCCTTCTTGGAAAAGAGCTGCTTGAGAGTGGCAATTTCAGTCACGTCTCTGAAGTAGCCTATGAACTTGGATATAGCAAGCCTAGCTATTTTGCAGAGGTCTATAAAAATAAATTTGGAATAAATCCCAACTCCCTGTTGGTAAGGAATAAATAGCACACGCTCAGTATTTTTTTCCAATAAAACTTTGTCTTATTTCCCTATTATCATGGCTTATTTGGGGTGCCCTCAAGCGGCTACGGGACATAATTTTGTGTCATCAATAAAATGAACGATTTCATTTTATTGTTTAACATAAACGTATATGAAAGTCATTAAAAAAAAACATTACATCTCTCCTGTTATTGAGATTCACTATGTAATTCCTGAAGATGTTATATGCGCATCTTCAGTCAATGTGTCTCCTGGCGGCACAAATAATAGCACCCCATTAATTCAGGATGAGATCAAGGAGGAAAGTGCTTTAGATTGGGATCTATCCTAAAAACAATGTTATCTGGTGATGAACAAAATTAAATTTATAACCTACTGGTCATGTGTATTAAGCATCTCATTTATCACATCATGCGCCAAGGATAAAAAGATTGATCGACATACAGAATCCAATATCGTAACTGTATTAGTTGGCGGTATTACCAACCCAGAATTCAATTCACAAATCTCTGCCAGAGCAGCGGTTGCATCGCCGGAATCAGCAAATCACCAGAATGTACCGTTTCACAGCAATATCGAGAACGCCAAGATGTCTATGGAATTGGAATGTTTGGATCGGTCTCAAAATTTTCATGATTCTGAGCTGGTAAATACCGCGACCTACTCAAGATCTGCGACATCTCCAATGCAACAAGGCGTAAAATTCTGGATCGCTTTATATAATACAACTACGAAAAGATATGAACATTCTGTGCAAGGTACATCCGGTACACCACTAAGTTTGGCAATTGTACGTGGTCAAGACTATGAATGGTGGGCATATAGCTACAATAGCACAGAATCTATCCCAGAAGTTAATCCCGAAAACCCCATCATCGAAACAACTACAGACAAACCACTTCTATATGCTAAAGGAAAAATTAATTTTTCAAATTCTGGAGATAACAGATTAGCCATACTTTTTATAAATCAGCTAAAACAAATTAGAATTGACGTGGATACAAGAGGGTTATTTGGAGATATTGAAACCGCAAATGTTTCTTTTTTGGATGACTATATCAAGACGGCAGAGTTTAATCTCTATGACGGACAGTTGTCCGCTGATTTACATACCAAAAAAATAGATCAGGTGGTATGGAAAGATAATCCTGAAACCGGACGTGAAAAATATATTACGTTTTATACCTCCGATTTTTCTCACGATAGCTACAGTATCATCATGAGAGATTTGATCATAAAAGTGCCCAATCAAAATAGCGTAAATCTGACTAATGATTTACCCAACGGAGGACAGGCCACATTTTCGTTTCAAACCAATGGACAAGGGGTATTACATCAAGCTAAGCTGAGATTGAGAAAGATATTCCCTATTCAAAAAATCTTACATGTGGAAGATGGTGATACATTTTATGGATATACAGGATATAAAACTCACACGGCATGTGCACAATTTTTAAGGTCTAAATCTAATTTCTCCGAAACCAGTCCATATCTTAGGGTCAAAGGATTTACACATGAGCAAGTAATTTCTAACGCCAATAACGTTGCTAACCGATTAGCAACCCCAGATAACTATCCCGACATCATCATCATGGGAGTGTTCGCAACATTAAATAACAACGATTACACCGCGCTGTATAATTATCTGAAATACGGAGGTGCTGTCTTTTTAATGATCGAAAATATAAATGGTACCATTACAAGAGACTTTTTCAGAAAAGTTTTTAATTCGGCAAATATATCTATCAGCGAGCACGATGAAAGAGAAGGTGGTGGAGCAGTCTACAAAATAGCAGATGTCGATAAAGACGTGTTATCAGGACCATTTGCTGATGTCAGAAACCACTATTGGGGTCAAGATGGAGGACAGACTTTAACAATAGACAATATTCCAGAAGCAGAATTAAACAACATTTTCGTGTACACCAGGAGGTCCGCAAATAAGACTGAAAATCATAATGGCGTCACGATGTTTCGGCATAAAAAACTTAATTTATTTTATGTCGGAGATACAGGCTTCACGGCAAATGACATGAGAAATGGGCAAACAAGTGGACGAAATACTCGCGCTTATGCAACTGATAGCAACAATTTTCCAAACTCGAAAAAATATGGACCAGCATCAGGGCCACTAGCTCAGGAACCTAACAAACCTACAGGCAGCTGGGAAGTGTATAACTCGGCGCTTTTTGGTAATGTTTTCTCACTTTTTGTCGCCCAGTCTTTTTATAGAAAACTCAAGTAAAAATCAGTTCGATGAGTAGCCAAATTCAGCAGGCGGTACTCCAACGAAACTATTTACAACCCTATGGATAAGTATATTAAACATCAAACAGCTGTTAACAAGCAATCACAACACACTCTATACCGCATAAATATATACTCTGAATGATGCTTTCTAATAAAACTTTGTCTTATTTTCCTATTATCGTGACTTATTATGGTTACCCTCAGATTGGTTAGAAATGTAATTTTGTATCATCAAAAAAAGGAATAATTTCATTTTTTGATGACCCTAACATCTACTAAAGCAATAAAAAAGCATAACGCCTTTCCGTAGGATTCACTATGCCGCTTTTGAGGATGCTTATGCGCATCCTCATTCAATGTGTCTACTAGAAGCGAATCGTTAATGCAAAATGAAATCGAAGAGGAGAGCATTTTATAAAGGGAATAATGAACTAATAGTATTATCTGGCGATGAATAAAATTAAATTAACAACCTACTTTTCATGTGTATTAAGCATCTTGCTTATCACATCATGTGCGAAGAATAAACAAATTGATCTGCATACAGAACCCAATATCGTAACCGTATTAGTTGGCGGTATCACCAACCCAGAAGTCAATTCACAAATCTCTGCCAGAGCAGCGGTTGCATCGCCGGAATCAGCAAATCACCAGAATGTACCGTTTCACAGCAATATCGAGAACGCCGAGATGTCTATGGAATTGGAATGTTTGGATCGATCGCAAAATTTTTATGATTCGGAGCTGGTAAATACCACGACCTACTCAAGATCCGCGACATCTCCAATGCAACAAGGCGTAAAATTCTGGATAGCATTGTATAATACCACTACGAAAAGATATGAACATTCTGTGCAAGGTACATCCGGTACACCACTAAGTTTGGCAATTGTACGTGGTCAAGACTATGAATGGTGGGCATATAGCTACAATAGCACAGAATCTATCCCAGAAGTTAATCCCGAAAACCCCATCATCGAAACAACTACAGACAAACCACTTCTATATGCTAAAGGAAAAATTAATTTTTCAAATTCTGGAGATAACAGATTAGCCATACTTTTTATAAATCAGCTAAAACAAATTAGAATTGACGTGGATACAAGAGGGTTATTTGGAGATATTGAAACCGCAAATGTTTCTTTTTTGGATGACTATATCAAGACGGCAGAGTTTAATCTCTACAACGGGCAGTTGTCCGCTGATTTACATAACAAAAAGATAGATAAATTGGTATGGAAAGATAATCCTGAAACCGGACGTGAAAAATATACCACGTATTATACCTCCGATTTTTCTCACGATAGCTACAATATCATCATGAGAGATTTGATGATAAAAGTACCCAATAAAAATAGCGTAAACCTGACTAATGATTTACCCAACGGAGGACAGGCCACATTTTCGTTTCAAACCAATGGACAAGGAGTACTACATCAAGCTAAGCTGAAATTGAGAAAGATATTCCCTATTCAAAAGATCTTACATGTGGAAGATAATAAGGGATGGAAATGGGGATACACAGGGTATAATTCTGCTACCGCTTTCGGAGGCTTTTTAAGGTCTACATCTAACTTTTCTAAAACAAGTCCATACCTACGGGTTAAGGGGTTTGAACATGAGCAAATTTTTCCGGTGGCAAATAACCTCGCTCATCGCCTAGGAAATCCAAATAACCTTCCTGACGTGGTCATTCTGGGAGTGTTCAAAACTCTGAATAGACAGGATTATAGTGGGCTGTACGATTATTTACAAAAAGGCGGCACGGTCTTTTTAATGACTGAAGACGTTAGTGGCGCTACCAGAGATTTTTTCAGAACACTATTTAACTCAGCCAATGTAACTCTCAGCGAGCGCGACGGAAAGGAATGGGGTGGAGCAGTTTACAAGATAGCAGATGTCGATAAAGACGTGTTATCAGGACCATTTGCTGATGTGAGAAACCATTATTGGGGTCAAGACCTAGGAAATTCCTTATTGATCAATAATATTCCGGAGGCAGAACTGAACAACATTTTCGTGTACAGCAGGAGGTCTGCAAATAAGGCTGAATACCATAATAGCGTCACGATGTTTCGACATAAAAAACTTAATTTATTTTATGTCGGAGATACCGGCTTCACGGCAAACAATATGAGAAATGGGCAAACATCCGGACGGACCTCTCAACCGTATGCTACTGATGGCAATAACTTTCCAACCTCGAAAGCATATGGAGCAGCATCTAAATCGCGAGCTCAGGAACCCTATAAGCCTAAAGGCAGTTGGGACGTGTACAATTCGGCAATTTTTGGTAATGTTTTCTCTTTTTTTGTCGCCCAGTCTTATTACGGCAAACTCAAGTAAAAATCAGCTCAATGAGTAATCAGTTTGGCAGGTGTTACTTTTGTATAACATTCTATAACCGGATCAGAGATCCATTTTTCGAGCATCCGGAGCAAATGCTATCGGAAGAATTTCGGAATTAAAAATCAAGCGAGGTTATGTGGTATTCGCGTTCTCGGGCGACCACCATAACCTGTCATCCAGCAGTGCTTTCGAGTTATAATATCGGGTAAGCATCGTGAGTAACAAATAGCTGTGTACCAGCATCAATACATCTGGCATCCCGTCTAAATAATATATTCTAACCACTACTTCCAACCAAAACTTTGTCTTATTTCCCTATTATCATGGCTTATTCTGGACTCCCTCAGACGTTCGGTATATGTAATTTTGTGTCATAAAAATATAAATAATTTCATTTCAATGTTTAATACATAGGCACATGAAAGCAATTAAAAAAAAATATTACGTCCCTCCAGTTATTGAGATTCACTATGTAATTCCTGAAGATGTTATATGCGCATCTTCAGTCAATGTGACTCCTGGAGGCACAAATGATAGCACTCCATCAATTCAGGATGAAATCAAGGAGGAAAGTGCTTTAGATTGGGATTTAATGGACTAATAACATTATCTAGCGATGAGTAAAATTAAATTAACAACCTACTGGTCATGTGTAGTAAGCATCTTGCTTATCACATCATGTGCTAAGGATCAGAAGATTGATCTACATACCGACCCTAATATGGTCACCGTGTTAGTTAGTGGTATCACCAACCCGGAGGTCAATTCACAAATCTCTGCCAGAGCAGCGGTTGCATCGCCGGAATTAGCAAATCACCAGAATGTGCCATTTCACAGCAATATCGAGAACGCCAAGATGTCTATGGAATTGGAATGTTTGGATCGGTCTCAAGATTTTCATGATTCTGAGCTGGTAAATACCACGACCTACTCAAGGTCCGCGACATCTCCAATGCAACAAGGCGTAAAATTCTGGATCGCATTGTATAACACCACTACGAAAAGATATGAACACTCTGTGCAAGGTACATCCGGTACGCCACTAAGTTTGGCAATTGTACGTGATCAAGAATATGAATGGTGGGCATATAGCTACAATAGCACAGAATCTATCCCAGAAGTTAATCCCGAAAACCCCATCATCGAAACAACTACAGACAAACCACTTCTATATGCAAAAGGAAAAATTAATTTTTCAAATTCAGGAGATAACAGATTAGCCATACTGTTTATAAATCAGCTAAAACAAATTAGAATTGACGTGGATACAAGAGGGCTATTTGGTGATATGGAAACCGCAAATGTTTCTTTTTTAGATGACTATATCAAGACGGCAGAGTTTAATCTCTATGACGGACAGTTGTCCGCTGATTTACATACCCAAAAAATAGATCAGGTGGTATGGAAAGATAATCCTGAAACCGGACGTGAAAAGTATACCACGTATTATACCTCCGATTTTTCTCAGGATAGCTACAGTATCATCATGAGGGATTTGATCGTAAAAGTGTCCAATCAAAATAGTGTAAATCTGA
Organism: Sphingobacterium sp. lm-10; assembly: GCF_023554555.1. Taxonomy (NCBI): domain Bacteria; kingdom Pseudomonadati; phylum Bacteroidota; class Sphingobacteriia; order Sphingobacteriales; family Sphingobacteriaceae; genus Sphingobacterium; species Sphingobacterium sp. lm-10. The sequence goes on along the minus strand of NZ_JAMJWC010000001.1, from coordinate 36,131 downwards.
CTAACGATTTACCTAACGGAGGACAGGCCACATTTTCGTTTCAGACCAATGGACAAGGGGTACTACATCAAGCTAAGCTGAGATTGAGAAAAATCTTCCCTATTCAAAAAATCTTACACGTGGAAGACGATGGTTTAGGATGGGCGTGGGGATACACAGGGTATAATCCTGCTACCGCTTGTGGAGGCTTTTTACGGTCTACATCTAACTTTTCCGAAACCAGTCCATACCTACGGGTTAAGGGATTTGATCATGAACGAATACTTCCATCAGCCAATAATCTCGCCAACCGATTAGCAAACCCGGATAACTACCCAGATATGATCATTATGGCAGTCTTCGGAACTGTAAATGATAATGATTACAATGCGCTATATAGTTATCTGCAAAATGGAGGAGCTGTTTTATTAATGCTCGAAAACGTAAATGGTGCTATTACGAGAAATTTCTTTAGAAAGGTATTTAATTCTAATAATGTAAATACCAGCGAGCACGATGGATGGGAATGGGGCGGAGCAGTCTACAAGATAGCAGATGTCGATAAAGACGTATTATCATGGCCATTTGCTGATGTCAGAAACCAATATTGGGGTCAAGATGGAGGGCAGGCTTTAGCAATAGACAATATTCCAGAAGCAGAACTGAATAATATTTTCGCATATACCAGGAGGTCCGCAAATAAGGCTGAAAATCATAATTCCGTAACGATGTTTCGACATAAAAAACTTAATTTATTTTATGTCGGAGATACCGGCTTCACGGCAAACAATATGAGAACTGGACAAACAGCCGGACGGACTTCAGTGCCATATGCAACTGATAACAACTACTTCCCAGCCTTGAAAGCGTATGGAGCAGCTTCTGGATCTCAAGCTCAGGAACCTAACAGACCGACAGGCAGCTGGAACATCTATAACGCGGCAATTTTTGGCAATGTTTTCTCATACTTTGTCGCCCAATCTTATTATGGAAAACTCAAGTAAAACCAATTTGATGAGAAGGGCGAAAATGGAGGTGTGAGGTTTGATTTACTGGTCTATTTGATCTAAGAAACCTTATTTGTTCATTAGTTTAAAAAACCAGTTTCACAAAATTTATGACAGCGTATGATCGCTATTGCAGAATGCTATTTACCAATAATTTTTGCATACACCAGTTGTACCAATTAGAAAATTGGACTTGCATTCTAAACATATTAGAAATTTAGCTTCCTTATACTTTAAAATTAAAACAACACAAAATTATATAATTACCTATTTTTTACGAAAATGATCAGTCGCGTATTTTTTGCCTCTCCTGTAACTAACGTCCTTGTAATTGTTCGGGTTTTTGTTGGCCTTTGGATGGCTTGGTATGGAAAGGATGTCTTCTCTAACATTTGGTTTGAAGATCAAGTAGAAGGATGGGGGCCATACAAATATGGGTTTTCGAATCCTATTTTGACGTTATATTTTGCTAAAGTATCTGAAATCGTTTTTGGTCTTTGTCTGGCCCTAGGATTACTCACCCGCTTGTCTTGCTTCGTTTTGTTAATCATGATGACTATCGTAATGGGGCTAGCATATCAATGGCAAGTATTACCACATGATCAGGGTCAAGTATCATTTTTATATTGGTTGTTTTCATTTATGTTTTTGTGTCTAGGCGGTGGGAAGTACAGCTTAGATGCCATTCTAAATAGTCAAGTGAGCGAATAAAACTAAATTATTCGAACAGCATAAGATGTATGATGTAGTTTGATATATCCGCGCCTTCACAATCGCGAAGTGGATGAAGCGAATAGTCATGTATCTCGTAAGTATTACTATTTTTAATGCTTGAAGTTTTTAAAAAAAACGGGAGTATCTCTCTTAATCGCTTCCTTAAAAGAAAACAAAAAGTATGGCTGCTTAGTCGTGCATGCCTTCTAATAATCTTCTGTTGTATTTAACCTTTTATTATTCGTATAATCTAAATCTACAATAGACTTCCAAGCATTTGGATCAAATAGTCACTAGTAGCAACCAAGGGCCCACTAATACGTTATTTAAACTATATGAATCAGCTTATTTCAACGATTTAGAGACAATAAATCATTGAAATTAGGTCTAGTGAACAAGTAACTCAGGAAGTTCTTCCATATCCATCTCACCAGAATCTGTTAACGCCACGAAACGTACCGGAACGATCTCATTTACTAGTAAAGGATCGTAGGACGTTCTGACTTTCACATAGTTTTTGGAGAAACCATGCATATAGCCGTCCTTTTCATCGCCTTCAAAGAGTACATCTCCCACCGCGTTTACTTGAGATTCGTAGAATGTTCGGCGTTTCTTCTCGGATAAAATGTGTAACATTTTGCTTCTGTCACTTCTCTGGGCACCTGGTACAGCTCCTTCCATTTGCGCAGCAATCGTATTTTCGCGCTCAGAATACGTAAAAACGTGCAGATAGGAGATGTCCAACTCGTTTAGAAAATTGTAGGTCTCTATAAAGTCTTCGCGTGTTTCGCCAGGGAAGCCAACAATGACATCCACACCAATACAACAGTTGGGCATGAGGGATTTAATCTTTGCTACGCGCTCCGCATACAACTCGCGCTTGTAACGCCGACGCATGGCTGCAAGCGTTTTATTATTACCGGACTGTAGTGGCATATGGAAGTGCGGCACAAAACGCTGTGATTGAGCGACAAAATCAATAATTTCGTTAGAAAGCAAGTTTGGTTCAATAGAAGAAATTCGGATACGATCTATTCCTTGCACCTTATCCAAGGCTTTGACTAAATCAAGAAATTTATCCTGCCGTTTGCCATCACGAATACCAAAGTCACCGATATTTACACCAGTTAGTACAATTTCTTTAACACCAGCTGCCGCGATATCAGTTGCTTGTTGTACCAAGTCTTCAATTTTACCAGAACGACTGGCACCACGTGCTAACGGGATAGTACAGAAGGTACAAGAATAATCACAGCCGTCTTGTACTTTCAAAAATGTACGTGTGCGATCGCCAATAGAGAATGCAGATACAAAATGCTGCGTTTCTTCAATAGGTGCGTTATGAACGACTGCCTTCTCCTGTTTGGTGAGGTCGTTAATATGCTCGATGATATTGAATTTTTCTGCGGCCCCTAAAACCATATCAACTCCCGGTATTTCCGAGATCTCCTTGGGCTTGAGCTGTGCATAACAGCCTACAATGGTGATATAGGCATTTGGAGAATGCTTTAGCGCTTCTTTGACCACTTTTCGGCATTTCTTATCTGCATTATCGGTCACAGAACAGGTATTAATTACGTATACATCTGCCGCACTGTTGAATGGGGTGGTATCGTAACCGGCATCCTTAAACAAACGCCCAATAGAAGAGGTTTCTGAAAAATTCAGCTTACATCCTAACGTATAAAACGCCACCTTCTTGTTCATAGTCATCTCCTCCATGTGCATACTCTCCTACGCATGATACCAACCCATACTGAGCAAGCATCCGCCTTTGATTTTGCAAAAATACATAAATTGCTCGAAATGTGCTCTGTGGAAAAAATATGATCTCCGCATGATACGAAAAACAGTTATCTTCGCAGGTACTGGTTTCCACTGCCGGAGCATTCAAAATGCACGATGCTTTAATGCCCGCTAGCGGAAATAGGCGAGCATTGATCGCTATATCTTTTATAAAATAGTATATAATAAGGAATATGAAGCAATATCTGGATCTATTGGATCATGTATACCGCACCGGCGCAGAAAAGACAGATCGTACCGGCACAGGTACCCGTAGCGTATTTGGTTATCAAATGCGGTTCGATTTGAAAGCTGGCTTTCCGTTAGTAACGACCAAAAAGCTACATATGCGATCCATTATCCACGAGCTAATCTGGTTTCTAAAAGGCGATACAAACATCCATTATCTGAAGGAGAATGGTGTAAGTATTTGGGATGAATGGGCGGATGCTGACGGCAATCTTGGCCCTGTATATGGATCTCAATGGCGCTCTTGGCCCACGCCTGATGGTACGCATATCGATCAGATCGCTCAGGTGATTGATCAGCTAAAAAAAACACCTGATTCCAGAAGGATCATTGTATCTGCTTGGAACGTGGCTGAGATCGGTAATATGGCGCTTCCGCCCTGCCATGCTTTCTTTCAATTTTATGTTGCACCGGCACAGCCGGAAAAGGGTATCCATAAGCCTCAGCTATCTTGCCAGCTGTACCAACGCAGTGCTGACATCTTCTTAGGCGTACCCTTTAATATTGCCTCATACGCTTTGCTCACTATGATGGTGGCACGGGTATGTGATATGGAAGCATCAGAATTTATCCACACGCTGGGTGATGCGCACATTTACAGCAATCACTTTGAACAAACGGAATTACAGCTTTCCAGAGATCCAAAGCCGTTGCCAACCATGAAGATCAATCCAGAGGTGAAAGACATTTTTGATTTCAAATTTGAAGATTTCGAGTTACAAGACTATAGCTTTCATCCACATATTAAAGCGCCAGTTGCTGTTTAATCACCGTACAAATGCATTCACTTTAAATACGCAAAGGCACAGGACTAAAATCATACATGAACACGATTAAGATCACACTTATAGCAGCCGCATCCGAAAACAATGTTATTGGTAAGGACAATAAAATGGCTTGGCACTTGCCGGATGATTTCCGTTATTTTAAAAATACCACAAAAGAGCATTCAGTAGTAATGGGTCGCAAGACTTTTGATTCGATGGGAAAAGCACTTTCGGATCGTCGAAACATCGTGATTACCCGCGATCAGAAATGGTCTGCTCCAGAGGTGGATGTAGCGAATTCGCTGGAAGAAGTATTCACCTACTGCCGGGATGAGCAGGAGATTTTTATTATCGGAGGAGCCGAAATATATAAACAGGCACTTCCTTATGCCCATAAAATCTTGTTGACCCGCGTACACACCACAATAGAAGGCGACGCTTATTTTCCAGAATTCGACGAGTCGACATGGAAACTGATGGATTCTACGCTGCATGTAAGCGATGAAAAACATGCCTTTCCGTTTACCTTCCAAGTGTACGAGCGCATAGAAGCGTAAGTTTTTATTATATCACCTTTATCCTACTCCATGAGCGAACAGACTAAACAAGCCATCTCCTATACCCTATCATTTACAGAAGCACAGGCACATTATGTGGAAGTAACCCTCTTACTACACGGCTTTAGCGCTGAATTTATCGATTTAAAGATGCCAGTTTGGACACCGGGGTCTTATCTTATAAGAGAGTTTGCACGTCATGTCGAATCTTTTACTGCGCAGCAGAATAATGGAGAATTGGTAAAGCAGGAGAAAATTAGCAAAAATACCTGGAGGGTTTACAATAAAAGTAAAGACGCTGTTGTGCGTTATCGCGTGTATGGTTTTGAAACATCAGTACGCACCAACTTCATCGATGATACACATGCTTTCATAAGCCCTGCAGGCACATTTATGTATGTCGATGGCCACTTGGCTCTTCCTTGCACCGTGCATGTTGATTTGCCACCCGATTGGTCTACAATCACGACCGGATTACCAGAAATAGCACATCATACCTATGAAGCGGAGAACTTCGACATTTTATTTGATTCTCCTATCGAGATCGGTAATCAAGATGTCTGGTCTTTTGAAGCAGCTGGCATACCGCATGAATTTGCGATGGTAGGTGGCGGAAATTATAACAAAGATCAACTCTCTGAAGATATTCAAAAAATCGTAGCAGAAGAAACACGTATCTGGGGATCAAACCCCAATGATCGGTATGTGTTTATAACGCACAACTATCAGCAAGGTGGCGGTGGCCTAGAACACCTCAACTCTACCGTACTTGGTGCTAGCCGAAATGCGTATACGCAGGCGACTTCATACAACAACTTTTTGAGTTTGGTAGCACATGAATATTTTCATTTGTGGCACGTCAAAAGATTGAGACCAGCGCCGCTCGGACCATTTGACTATGAGCAGGAAAGTTATACGGCCTTATTATGGATCATGGAGGGCTTCACCTCTTATTACGATAACCTGATTACGTACCGTTGTCAGTTTCGCGATGAGACTGATTACCTGCAAATGCTGGCACAAGAATTTAATCTGGTATACAACCGACCCGGATATGAACTACAATCAGTAGGTCAATCGAGCTTCGACACTTGGATCAAACAGTATCGTCCAGATGAAAACTCGGCGAATACCAGCATTTCATACTACAATAAAGGTGCTATGTTGGCTGTGGCGATGGACTTTAAAATTATTGCGGAGACCAATGGTAAAAGACGTTTGGATGATGTCTTGAAAGCTGCTTACAATCAATTTTACTTGAAAGAGCAGCGTGGCTTTGAGGAACTAGAATTTCAAAAACTCGCTGAAGATGTATCTGGAGTGGATCTATCAGAAATCTTTGCAGCAGTTTATACCACGGAAGAGCTTGATTACAACAGCTATTTCAACCGGGTGGGTTACGAACTAATCGATCAATTAGCCGAAAGCAAAACGCTTAGTTTGGGTATTCGCACTGTAAATAATGACACCAGAATATATATTAAAGGCGTCGATCGGAATTCTACTGCTTGGAAGGCTGGTTTGAATGTAAACGACGAAATATTAGGCATTAATGGTGTTCGCATGGATCCTGCGGGCAAAGAACTTGAAATGGTGATACAGCAATGCACATTCGGACAGACTGTAGACATTTTAATTGCACGTGATGGTATTATTCGCACCATTAGCACGCCGCTTGGCTACAGCGATAAAAAATCTCTTGTTGTACAGCGTCGGGAAGACGCTACCACGGAAGAAAAAGCATTAGGAGAAATTTGGTTGAAGCGTAACTAATAAAAAAGGTAGAAATCGAATGATTTCTACCTTTTTTATTAATCGCTATCGCGCTATTTATTTTTCTTACTAGTTTGACAACGCTGCTGCACCGGATACGATCTCGGTCAATTCTGTCGTAATGGCTGCCTGACGTGCTTGGTTGTAAGACAACTTCAACTGCTTGATCAAATCACCGGCATTGTCTGTTGCTTTATCCATCGCTGTCATACGGGCACCATGCTCAGAGGCATGAGAATCCAATACGGCTTTGTACAACTGTGTCTTGATGGTCTTAGGAATTAATTCCTCAATAATTTTTTCCTTAGAAGGTTCTATAATATAATCGATCTCCTCTACCTTGGATTCATCTGCTTTCTCTGCTACCAAAGGAAGCAATTGCTCTGAGGTAAGAATCTGTACAGCGGCATTGCGAAACTGATTATAAACAACCTCTACGCGATCCACATTTCCAGCTTTGAATTCCTTCATGACCATATCAGTCACTTCAGATACATTTTCAAAACTCAAATTGTTGAAAAGTTCGTTGTGGTTACCTAACAGACTGAAGTTACGTTTACCAAAGAATTCGTGGCCTTTTTTACCAATCGCAATAATACTGACGTCACCACGGGCAAATTGATCGGCATATTTTGCTGCGATCAGGTTGTTGGCCGTTTTGATGGCGTTAGCATTAAAAGCACCTGCAAGACCTCTGTTAGAGGTGATCACAATAATCATTACCTTGGTAGGAATACGATCTTCCGTGTAAGGAGAATCATTGCCCTCCATAGATGCAGATACCTGTGTCAAGATCTCTTTCAGCTTATTAGCATAAGGGCGTAACTGTATAATAGCATTGGTTGCTCTTTTCAACTTCGCTGCCGAAACCATTTTCATGGCTTTGGTAATCTGCTGTGTGGAGCTCACCGAAGTAATTCGGTTTCTAACTTCTTTTAAATTCGCCATATTTTAGATGTAAGATATGAGTAATGAGATAGGAGAAATGAGAAAAATCTCAAATCTCCTATCTTTTATCTCCTATCTAAAAATTAATATTTAGACGCTAATTCTTTAGCTACTTTTTCTAATACGCTTGTTTGTTCTTCAGAGAATTTTCCTGCTTTCAGAGCGGCCAACACTTCTGGATGACGTTGCTCTAACTGAGTAACATATTCTTCTTCAAACTGACGAACTTCTTTGACAGGAATACTGCGCAACAAACCTTTGGTACCGATGTAGATAATCGCGACTTGTTTCTCTACCGCAACTGGAGAGAACTGGCCTTGCTTCAAAATCTCTACGTTACGAGATCCTTTATCTAATACTGCTTTTGTAGCCGCATCTAGATCTGAACCGAATTTAGAGAACGCCTCTAGCTCGCGGTACTGCGCTTGATCCAACTTCAACGTACCTGCAACTTTTTTCATGGATTTGATCTGCGCATTACCACCTACACGAGATACCGAAATACCTACGTTGATCGCCGGACGAATACCTGCGTTGAACAAGTTAGACTCCAAGAAAATCTGACCATCGGTAATGGAAATTACGTTGGTAGGAATGTATGCTGATACGTCTCCAGCTTGTGTTTCAATGATTGGCAACGCCGTTAATGAACCACCACCTTTTACCAAATGCTTGATAGATTCTGGCAAATCATTCATAGAAGCCGCGATCTCGTCATTGGCATTGATCTTCGCTGCACGCTCCAATAAACGGGAGTGAAGGTAAAATACATCACCTGGGTACGCCTCACGTCCAGGAGGACGTTTCAACAATAGAGAAACCTCACGGTATGCTACAGCTTGCTTAGACAAATCATCATAAACGATCAATGCAGGGCGACCTGTATCACGGAAAAACTCTCCGATAGCAGCTCCAGCCATTGGTGCATAGAACTGCATCGGCGCAGGATCTGCCGCTGACGCCGCGATTACTACGGTATAAGCCATAGCACCATTTTCCTCTAACGTACGAACGATGTTCGCTACAGTAGAGTTCTTCTGTCCAACAGCTACATATATACAAAATACTGGCTCGCCAGCTTCGTAGAATTCTTTTTGGTTGATGATGGTATCGATACACACCGCAGTTTTACCTGTCTGGCGGTCACCGATAACCAACTCCCGCTGGCCACGTCCAACCGGGATCATCGCATCAATTGCTTTGATACCAGTTTGCAAAGGCTCTGTTACCGGCTGACGGTAGATAACGCCTGGCGCTTTACGCTCGATTGGCATTTCATACGTTTCGCCTACAATAGCTCCTTTACCGTCGATAGGCTGACCTAATGTATTCACCACACGACCCAATAATCCTTCACCTACCTTGATAGATGCGATACGGTTGGTACGTTTGATGGTATCACCTTCTTTGATCTCATCCGATGAACCCAAGATTACAACACCCACGTTGTCTTCTTCCAAGTTCAAAACGATACCTTGCAATCCATTTTCAAATTCAACCAATTCACCGGACTGTACTTTCGTCAATCCATAGATGCGAGCGATACCGTCACCGACTTGCAATACGGTACCTACTTCCTCGAGTTCCGCGTCTGATTTAAAGCCTGACAATTGCTCCCTAAGAATTGCCGAAACCTCATCTGGTCTTACCTCTATCATTTTATTATTATAAGGGGGTTTTGAATTTAATTTATACTTATCGCTACACAGCTACCTAACCTAGATAACGTTTGCAGCAAAGTGTTTCTCCAATTTATTTAATCTGCCGGCAATGCTCACATCTACCTGACGGTCTCCAACTTTGATGACAAATCCGCCAATTAAGGCTTTATCAACTTTGTTGTTAAGCACCACTTCTTTCGCTTTGATCTCACTGGCAATCTGTGTCTTCAAAAGCGAAAGGTTTTCTTCCGATAAAGGTACTGCAGAGGTTACTGTAGCCTGTACAATTCCTTTCTCAACGCGGTATTCACGAAGAAATTCGATCGCCACGTCGTTCAAAATACCCGCACGACCTTTTGCTACCAGCATATGGAAGAAACTCATCACCGACGGCTCTACCTTTCCATCAAACAAGGCAGACAAAATACTTCTTTTTTTATCTTGTTTGATAATCGGATTCTTTAGAACAGCGGCTAATTCAGAGCTCTCTTTTACAATCGCAATAAACTGCTCCATATCGTTCTTCACTGCATCCAAATTACCTTGCTCTTTCGAGAGGTCGATTAATGATTTGGCATAACGTGAAGCAACCGTAAATACTGACATAGAAATACTTTAATAATGGATGAACTAGCTTAACTTAACATCTTTTAGCAGGTCTGCTACTAAGGACTCCTGCTTGGATTGATCTGCAAATTCTTTAGTCAACACCTTCCGAGCAATATCCAAAGATAGAGAAGAAACCTCAGATTTAACTTCCGCCAGTGCACGTAGTTTTTGTTCGTCGATCTCCCGCTTAGCATCCTCAATAAGACGAGCACCTTCTGTTTGTGCATGTAATTTGGCCTCGGCAACGATCTTATCTTTCAATTCTTTTGCTTCTTTTAAAATTAAGTCACGCTCTTCACGCGCTTCTTTCAGCAATTGTTCGTTCTCATTAGTAAGACGAGCCATTTCCAACTTTGCCTTTTCGGCAGAAGCCAATGCATCGGCAATACCATTCTCACGCTCTTCTAGGGCATTGATAATAGGTTTCCACGCAAATTTGCCCAAAATAAAGATGACAATAAGCAGGATGATCAATTGCCAAAAGAACAAGCCGTACGAAAACTGATTAATAAGTGCTTCCATTATAATGTGTAGTCTAAACTGTTATATTTTTCTTTTTTGTTGCATTTAGTTAAACCTAGTTTGCAACCAACCGTTGCAAACTAGGTTTGTACTTTAAAATGATCTGAGCTTATTTACCCAAGATCAAAGCACCGAATGCCAAACCTTCTACTAAGGCACCGATGATAATCATAGCAGTCTGAATTTTAGATGCTGCTTCTGGCTGACGAGCGATAGCTTCCATAGCTGAACCACCGATTTTACCCAAACCTAAGCCTGCACCAATTACGATAAGACCTGCTCCAATTAAGTTGTACATAATAATTAATTTATAAAATTTAACAAAAAAATGCGGTTTAATGATGGGCGTGTTCTTCTACGGCCATACCTATAAATAATGATGATAACATCGTAAAAATAAAGGCCTGCAAGAAGGCAACCAATAATTCCAAGAAAAACAATAACAATGTTAACAGCATCGAAACACCAATACTACCTGGGATTGTCAATTGCTGCTGGAACAAATATACGATAGCAATCAATCCCATCACAACAGAGTGCCCTGCGGTGATATTGGCAAACAAACGAAGCATCAAGGAGAACGGCTTGGTAAACATACCCAGCACCTCGATTGGAGCCAATACAAATTTGAATGGAACCGGCACACCTGGCATCCAGAAAATATGCTTCCAGTAATCTTTATTGGCTTTGAACGTCGTAATGAAAAAAGTAAACAAGGCCAAACATAAAGTGACAGTGATGTTACCTGTTACGTTAAAGCCTAGCGGTGTCAAACCTAGAAGGTTTAACAAAAATATTAAGAAGAATACCGACAATAGATACGGCATAAACTCTTTGTAACGGTGTCCGATATTGGGAATAGCCATCTCATCACGTACATAAAGTACTAATGGCTCCAAGACGCGACCCATACCTTTCGGCAAATTATTTGCTCCTTTTTTATATGTTTTGGCTAAGCCAATGAATCCAACAAATAGCAGCAATGCCGCAAGCATTAGACCGACCACATTCTTGGTGATCGAAAAGTCTAATGGTTTAGCATTTGTAGGATGATTATGCTCATCCATATCCAACGTGCCCGCAGCATCTGTTTTGTAAATTTTGCCGTGGTACAACGTGTAAAAGTTACCGTCTTTCTCCACAGTATGCTCACCATGATGAAATTCGGCAGATGAAAACACTTTTAATCCATTGTCAATCAGTATTACTGGTAAAGGAAACCCATAATGTACACCTTCCTCACTGTCTACGAACAACGAAAAGTAATGCTCATCTTGTAAGTGATGCTGGATGTGATGGGAAATTTCTTCTTCTTTACTGCGAGAACCCTCCTGATGCGCATCCTCTGCGCGTAGTGAAAATGGACTTACAGCAAGTAAAAATACTGTGAAAAGGATAAGTGCTTTCTTAAAATTTAGCATTTTAGATTTCGATTGAAAAACAAAAATTTTGCGCAAAAATACAACTTTCTTTGGCATATATAACCATTTATCGGAACTTTTATTAAAATTTAGTTCCATGATTCGGCTCTGCCTGATTTATAGCACGATAGGCCATAAATACATCCATAAAAAGAAACAGGAAATAGGTCACGAGGAAGTGCGTTGCCAAAAATTTGTCACTAGACATTTCCAAGCCTCCCCGTATAAAAAGATAACCCGCAATAGCCTTTAGGAAAATTAACCCCAGAAAGATAAAGCCTAGGTTTTTGGGCATCGCATATTGTGCCAACAAAATCATCATCGCGACGAATACGCTGAGCAAAGTCTGAAAGGCATACAAACCAAGTAAAGAATGACCTGTACCACTCCATCCATCCGACAATTTTAGCAAGTATTCGAAACTGTAGTGTATTACAAATACAACCACTGCAAAACGCAGTACTAGCAACAAAGATTTAAGATATTTATTCATCACGATTCACATAGTTTACCAGTCGGATAAAATGATATAAGGAAACCCCTACTCCTATTAAGGTAAATCCCTTCATCCACCATTCTCCACTAACTTCATACCTATTATCTAACCATTGCCCAACCCAGTAAAACAAGTAAATAGTAGCCCCCATTTGAAAGGGCATACTGACAAAAACTAACCATTTGTTTGCTTTCCTTTTTTCTTTAGATGACATGCTTGTTTTTATCCGGTCGACAAATATACATTATTGCGCTCTCCTACCCTAATCCCAATACTTTTTGTCCGATACGGATGTCTGGATAATCAAAATTGCTACCCAGAATTACTTTAATTTCGGACGATGATTTGCCTTCGTTTTCCCGTAAAACAGCTAATACCCGATCCAGCTTATCTTTATCAATCAAATCTTCGGCATCGATCTCTTCTCCGACAAAGTGGATAAGATGACCATAGATCGTACCAGCTACCATCCCACGTTTTTCTGCAATCTGCTCAATAGAAGCTCCATCCTGATACATGACTAAGCTGATACCCTTGGTATCGGTTGGCATTTCGTCACTGGCTATATTCGCGACAGAATCATCCTTTACCTTCTTTGTCTGAAGTAAATCATGCGACAGCAGGGTAATATCTCCAGTCAGCACTTCCGCAATAGTAAGGCTATGCTTGATTTGCTCGTACTTGCGTTTATAATCTAACAGGATAGCTTTTATTTCTGTGATGTATTTTTTTGTTCTCTTCTTAATTTGCCATTCGGCAATATGTTTTTCCATCGGCTCGATCAGTTCGGTTTCCATTTTAGGTAAAAACCAACCCACTGCAGAATTTGCACGCCCATGAATATCTTCATAATTGACATTTGCGGCATCTCGGAACATATTGTAAAGTTGCGTCACAAACTTATTGGCAACGCTTTCCTGTGTTTTAAGCTGTTGCAGCAACGTATTAAAAAAGGCTTGAGCTTCTTCTTTGCTATCAATATTTCGTTCTTCCAAAGCGATCGCCTGCCCCTCAGTCGATTCTACCAGACTAGCCCACCGAAAGCTATGCAATAAGATCTGCCCTAAGTACTGGCGCTGGTACTGTTGCAATACGTGCTGCAATCTATCGGTATCCAATGCCCGATCCATATAATTGACCACCTGAGCATCGGTACGAATGGCATGCGAGACAATCGGGCTGCGCAATACTAGCCCTTCCAGACCGCGCAGACGAGACAGCGCTACGTAAACCTGTCCGGCAGCAAAGGATGTACCCGCATCGATGATCGCCCGATCAAAAGTTAAACCCTGGCTTTTATGAATGGTAATAGCCCAAGCCAGACGCAACGGAAATTGAGAGAACGTACCCATAATCGTCTCTTCGATCTTATCATCTCCTTTATTATAACTGTATTTGATGTTTTCCCAGGTTTCACGTTTCACGACCACATCGTCTGAACCGTCTGCAAAACTCACCACCACCTGCTGCTGATCCATCTTCAGCGCTTTCACCGTGCCGATCTTCCCGTTAAAGAATTTGCGATCTTCGCCGACATCGTTTTTGATAAACATCACCTGCGCACCCTCCTTTAGGGTAAGCGTTTCTTCTGTAGGGAAAGATCCTTGCTGAAAATCGTCTTTCACCACCGCTTTTACATTAAACAGCTTTCCAGGCAGATGCTGTAAAGCTTCTTGATTGATCTGATCTGCTAACCGATTATGTGAGGTTAGTGTAATGTATTGTTCTCCTTTCGCAGGAACGAAGTCTGTCTGATAATAGCTATTCAATTTAGCCAGATCTTCCGCCGTCGTTTGATTATTTCGAATATTGTTTAAGATGTTGATAAAGTGATCATCCTTTTGGCGGTAGATTTTTTGCAATTCCAGGATTACTGGCGGATGCTCGCGTAAAACTTTCGCATCGAAAAAGAAAGGACTGGAATAATGATCGCGTAGCACTTGCCATTCATGATCGCGTACGACTGGTGGCAATTGATATAAGTCACCAATAAAGAGCACCTGCAAACCACCGAACGGGCGCATATCACGCCTCACTGATTTCAAAATCACGTCGATCGCATCCAGCGTATCAGCGCGAACCATAGATACTTCATCGATCACCAATAATTCTAATTCCTGCAAAATAGCACGGCGTTGTTTGGTGAGCTTAATGGTGCTAAACAAACGACTTTTATTATAAATATGGCTATCTGTCTGATCCCACTGGATTGGATAATCTTCTATGAAGGTACCAAAAGGCAACCAAAACAGCGCATGCAAGGTAGTGCCACCCGCATGCATCGCTGCTACGCCAGTCGGTGCGGTGATTGCCATTTTTTTGAAGCAATTCTGCTGTATATATTTTAGAAAAGTAGTCTTACCCGTACCTGCCTTTCCGGTGAGAAACAGCGGTTGATTGGTTTGATTGACGAAGGCTACTGCTTGTAAAAATGATGGGTTATCGGTGTCTAAAATTTCCATTGCCATAAGTTACAAAGCTACAAATATTTCATTCCGGCAGGGAGTTTTCACAATATTTTGGCCGTTTTATAGAGAAATCCTATATTCACTTGAAAAACAAATAATAGATGACAACATACACTGATAAAAGCGAACTTTTTAAGCAAATTGAAGAAAAATTAACCAGCGAAGGCTTCGGTATTGATAAAATTGATCAAACTCGTCCATGGGGTGGTTTCTTTGTCATCAATGAAGATCAGGCGCAAGAATTTGCGAATACATATTTTGACGGGCTGGATGTGCAAGACTTGAAAATCTCCGGCAAATTGAGCCCTAAAATCCTAGTGGTTAGCCCAAATAAAAGACTTTCATGGCAATATCATCACAGACGTGCTGAAATCTGGCGCGTAGTGCAGGGTGAAGTAGGCGTGGTAACCAGCCCCACTGATGAGGAGCACGAGTTGAAGATGTTGAAACCGGAAGATACGATTCGCTTGAGTCAAGGTGAACGTCACCGTTTGGTGGGCTTGGAAGGTTACGGTGTGTTAGCAGAGATCTGGCAGCATACAGATGTAGATAAGCCATCTGACGAAGAGGATATCGTACGTGTACAAGATGACTTTGGTCGTTAATATTTTCTGCTTTATAAAAAGAAGTCCCGATCTTACTGAGATCGGGACTTCTTTTTATAAAGCTATTTTTTGCTGTCGTTGTTATCTTTACTTCTATCTTGTAACGTGCCGTAGCTCAGCTCATTTTCTTCCGGGGCATCGTGCCTGTGGCCGTAGACTTTTTTTGTACGCTTCAACTTATAAAAATCATAAAACGCTATAAACATGAGGGTAAAACAAACTACGAAAAAGGTAGAATTACCCAAGAAATTATAGGAAATACCACTGATGATACCTCCGGCAACGTAGCAAGACATAATCACCAACAGCAGATGAAATTTTTTCACTAATTGCTCATCTCCTCGATTAGTTCTCTTTGTAAACATAGACACCAATATAGCCAGATCTGTCGTGAGACCTGTTAGATGCGTCGTTTTAATCACTGAATTAGAAATGCTGGCCGTCAATCCGTTTTGCAATCCCATAGCAAAAAGTAGGATACCGACTAGGAATTCTGTTTCTAACAAGGTATCGGTATAAAAAAACTGCAGGTAAATTCCAACAGTGAGTATTCCCAAAAATTCTAATAGGATAGGAATAGCATGTGCTGCATACTGACTGATACGTCCTTTACCTTGAATGATGACAAAATTTGACAAGAAGCTACCGGAGAAAAACAAGAGAATCCAAAAAAGTACAACAGCACCCTGGTAAATATTGCCTCGCGACACTTCTTGCGCAAATACGGCATAATGGCCGGTGATATTGGAGGTGTAGGAGAAGAACACAATAACCGAAACAACATTCGTCATCCCGGCGGAGAGTGCTGTTAGTGCGCCTAACTTTAAATTATCTCCTTGGGTTCGGTGATTACTATATTTTCTTAACATTTTACTTACCTAATTCGTCTCTTTCCAATAGTATTTTTATCACCCCTTTAATCTGTATATCCAAATTGAGGTGAAGTTCCATTTGGTTATTACTCAAAGTCTGAATCTGAAAACTTTCAATGGGTGTACCATCTCTGCTTATCTCCAGAATATGACCACGTCCTTTGATAGACCAGGTCATATTCGCTACCGATGAATCATTCACTTCTAATGTTCCATCATCACGAAAAATCCAACGATCTACGTGCAAGATCTCTAACTTTTCCAGAATCTCCATCCGAACATTTTGCTCCAGTACCTGAGCAAAATTCTGCTCATCTACGCGATAATCTGGTTTTTCAAAATACCAGCCGACTTCTTTCCACTCTCCTACAATCAACTTCTCCGGACTCGCCGCATAGATTACCACGAGTAGGGAAGCCAATAATAGCACCCCAACTAATAAGTAGTTGAGCTTATAAAGCGAATCCCGTCTTAAACGTAACATGTATCTTTCTCTTAAAATAGCTAAACAGCTCGTTTTAGCGAACGTTGTAATAATAGACTTTTCGTCCTATTCCTCCGATACGATCCATCCCTTCTACTACTACTTTATAGCGGCCATTTCCATCTCCGTTATAATAATCTAAGGTTATCTCTCCTGATCCATCGATCAATACATCTGGATTCCAATAAATTGTGGAGCGATAATCTGCGGTATTTTTGCTTGCTGCAGTATCATATTTTGGCGTGTAGAAAGAGCGCGTCTTTACATAGCCTAATGGATATAGATCAATGACATTCGTTTTCGGCAACATCGCTTCAATCTCCGCCATAGACATGCGCGGACGCTTTGGTGTATCATCTTTTTTAGTGATGATGGATACCACACCATCATTCTGGTAGGTGCGGCTTACCGTTCCCAAATCATCGCGCAAGAAAATCTCAATTGCTTCGATATCTGCAGGCTGGATGGAGTTTAATGTTGGCTCATCAATCGGCATACCGTTCAAGAAAAACTGCACTGGTACACGACTACCTTGATTATAGTTTCGAGATATAAAATACTTCTGCATATTCGTATCAAACGTGATACCCGTCAATACGGTATTTAGACACATCGTCAATACATTACATCCAGACAAACGATCTGCTTCGATCCGGTGTTCGGGCATATTCAGGCCGGTGAGTGAACCGAAATCTCGGCTACTCTGCTTTTTCACCACATTTCTATTGATCACGACTTCGTCGATCAGGATGGAGGTGCGAAACTCGTTTTTACTATTTGCCAAGTAAGATTGTAGCTTTTCATCAATATTTTGAACAAAATCGCCTTTGTAAGGAGAGTTAGCATCGATCTCTGGAAAATGCGTTTGATCCATATTGATCACTAAAGCGCGATAGTTATCATTTCCTCTGGCATTCACGGTTACGCGTGCCGAATCTGGGAACACCAAATTGTCGAAGGAAAATCGTCCTTGCTGATCGGTGTAAGTATCTTTACGCATGCCTAGTGCAGGAATAGACAACAACAATCCGCCATTTGGCTGCGTGCGACCTGTATTCATCCTTAAGGTTCCAGAAAGGGAAATTCCCTGCTCCGGCATAAACATCACCTGCGGGTAATTGCCTTTTATTAATTCTTTGTATTCAAATCTTCGGAAACCTTGTGTCATCAATAATGCTTCCAATGCTTCTGCACGATTCTCATTAGCGGTGTTAAAATAATAATTTGGCTTTTCCACAAAACCGTGCAAATCCGATACCAGCAACAAATTGCTCAGAATACTCAACTCTTGATTATCATCGTATGGCACTTTGGCTTCATCGGTAACCGTTACCGAGAAGGATCCGGTAACGCTGTCGGTACCATTTTTCACCGCAACGCGGAGTTTCACCGGATCTTTGCTATTGTAAGAATCTTTATCGCTCGACACATCAATATCCAGTAAGTTTTCTGTTGTGGAGTTGCAGAATACTAGTCGCTCGCTCAACGGTGTCCCATCGGCCGAAAACAAAGTATATTGTACGATGCCGTTTGGCATATTTTCTCTCGGCACTTTCACCAGTACAGATGAACTCTTTAGGGCTACCTGAGCCGCGTATACCAAATGTCCATTAGATTGTCCCAAAACGTAAAAAGCATTGTTTTCTACCTTCTTGAAATGGTCTTCACTCGTGACGATACCTAATTGCATATGGGTGTCATCAGCGCGTAGGCTCACCAGATTAACCGCTGCTTCTACCGGAGCAGGAAGATCGTACGTTCGCTCTTGTCCATTATCAAAGGTGATGATGGCTTTATAGCTTTCGCCCGACTGCGGAACGAAGGAGAAATATCCCATGCCCATACCCAGATCAGAAAAAGTCAGAATCTCGTTCTTCTTGGCATCGATCAACTTACCTTTCACAGCAGCACTTTTACCGTCGTTGCTCACTGCTTTGAAGGCTACATTTTTTGCCAATCCGCTAATGAGATCGCCGCCTTCCGGAAAGAATTGCACGTCGGCATCCCAGAGTGCAGATGCCAAGGAGTATTGTCCTACTAATTTTTCTTCATTATTATCGATATGCACCAATAAACGCCCAGTTTTCAAAAGCTCTTTGTTTTTCGCAGAAAGGCTGATAGATACACGTCCCATATCGTCGGTCTCCCCTCGTCCCTTATCAAAAGGATCCCAGCCATCATTCGCTTCCCATGTAAGCTTTTTGCGCGATAGAATCGCGCCCGATTTATCCCGGAATTGTAAAGAAGCCTTGGTCTTGTTACCGTCGGGGGTAAATGACACGATGGCGCCTAATTTCTTATTGATCGCGTCGCCCACTGGCACGACTTTATTATAGAAATAGTCTTGGTTGAAATTGACCATCCACTTGGTGTAAGCTCGGAACCGATAATTATCCTGACTCCAAAACTCAGGATCTAGCACCAACTGCCCCTTTCCGACACCATGCTCGGATTGGATACGCAAGGTTTGCATCAGGGAATCTCGGCTATTGAGCACTTCCACATAGACTATCTTGCTGGGGTCATAGTTTGCTAAATTGTAGTTGAGATACGATTTAAACCAGAGGGTATCGCCAACGGCATAATAGGGTTTATCGAAATGCAGGTGTACTTTTTCTACCGGATAAACATTAAAATAACCTTGCACTTTTTCCACAACATCATTGATGGGTATGGCTGGTTTTTGCTGTGCATATGAGAACGTGGAAACGGAAAAAATAAAAATCGCTAAATAAAAACGCGTATAAAATTTCATGTATTGTACTTTCAGAACACATAAATATATCGTTTTTTTAGGGAACCTTGAGAAAGGTTGTCATTTTTTAACATTCTTCTATCCCTAAAGCAATGGGGCTAAAAGACGACAAATGGAGTCTAATCCCCTTTTCCAACGAGGTCGAGCCGCCCAAATTTCACTCGTGAGTAGTTTACTATTTGCCCGATCATCTGAGAATTGTTGCGCCATTTCCTTGCCCAGCTTTTCATCCGACACGATGGCTGCGATTTCATAATTAATGTAAAAACTTCGCGTATCAAGATTCACGGTTCCTACAAAAGCCAATTTATCATCGATATTCACTGTCTTGGCATGAATAAATCCCTTTTCGTATAGGTACACCTTTATTCCACGCAGTAACAGCGGTTTTAAGAACGAGAAAGAAGCATGTTGCACAATCCAGGAATCACCTTTATAAGGTACCATCAACTCAACGGATACACCCGAAGCAGCAGCCACCATCAAGGCGGTTTCCAACTCGGGACTAGGTATATAATAAGGTGTGCACAGTTGCACCTTGTATTGAGCGGCGGCAATGGCGATCAGCAATGCTTCCATAGTATACGGGGCAGCAGAACCCGGATCACTGGCGGCAAAGGAGACGGTGGCTTTGCCTAAAACGTTACTTGTTCGCTTCACATAATATTCATCTAAAAGAAAGGAATCTCCGTCGGTTTGGTTCCACAAAGTCCAGAAATGCAGCTGTAGTAAACCTACCGATTCTCCTTTGATGTGCAGTGAGGTATCGCGCCAGTAGATGCCATATGGATTGGGATTACGATAACTATCGGAAATGTTGATCCCGCCAATGTAAGCAGATTCGCCATCTATGATGCAAATCTTACGATGATTCCGATAGTTACTGTTGGCTAGCGAGGTAAAGGTAACGGGCAAGAAGGCCTGAAATTGAATTTTTGAGGGGTGCTTCTTTTGATAACGGATTATGCTTGGCGAACCAAAAGCATCTACCAACAGTCGGACAGTAACTCCGGCATTGGCTTTTTCCTCCAATAAAGCCATGATTTTACCCCCAATCTCATCGTGCTCAAAGATATAGTACTCGAGATGGATGAAATACTTTGCCTGTCGTAAGGATTCCAGAAGATGTGCAAACTTCTCTTCGCCATTATGAAGCAGCGTAACCTCATTATGTAGAGAGGGAAAACATACCTGCTCATTCCTTAGATATGAATACACTCGACTAAGATCACCAATCTCCTCCTGTATCTGCTTTAAGTATTCTTTTATCCTGGGTTCGAGTTGTTTTAACTCAGTCATGATTCGAGCAGACTGTACCTCACTGATTCGTTTAAATCTCCGCTCCTTTTTGAATTTTTGACCGAATAAATAATAGAGTATAATCCCTAATATAGGTAAGAAGACGATGACTAATACCCAAGCGATGGTTTTGGTCGGGTTTCGATTTTCAATAAGAATCGTAGCAATGACACCCAGATAGAGTATAGACAAAGGCAACCAGTACCACTCTCGGATAATCGGCCATAGTACATCTATTATTTCTTTCATAAATTGCTTTGTTGGTCGGCTTAGCTCAGCGCATAACACAAGTTATGAAAATACGGTTAAGAATGGACTATTTGAAATCGGCAAACATTTTTCGTTATACAATCAGCTACAATGGGAGGCTCCAGTAGGGTACAAAAGTGGGCTGAGATACGGAATATCCAAATTGGATCCGCGCAGTATAAACCATATTCCCATCAGCACATATAATCCAGGCAAAATCCAGGCAAAACGCCATCTGACACATCTTTTAGACCAATGAGCTAAGAAAGAAAAGACAAATAACATCGGCCAAGTGCCTAAGCCAAAAGCCAGCATAAACAGGAAACTCGGCCACACCCCATCGGCATTCACTGCCGATGTCAACGCGACGTATACCATTCCGCAAGGAAGCATACCATGGAACATTCCTGCCACGAATGAACCACTCGGCCGGTGCATCCAATGACCCATACCGCGTGCGAATGGCTGCACTAACCAAGACTGAAATCGTTGTGCCGATGCAGATTTGAATCCTAAAAACTGGAAACAGCCTATCAACAATAAAAGGATTCCACTTATAACACTGATTGTCTGCTGCCATCCGCCGATTTTGCTAGCCTGACCTATTAATCCAAATAAAATTCCGAGCAGGCCGTAAGTAATCACTCTACCCGACTGATACCGTAATTGAAACAGCAAACCAGCAAAGAAATTATTTTGGTGCCGTTGCACACTATAGATTAGTGGCCCACACATCACGGCACAATGCAGGCTACCAAATAATCCCATGAAATAGGCGAAGTAGACGTAGTGCATCGTAAAGCAGAATTATGGAATAAACAAATGATGTATAGATTGATAAGCTGTGCCCTCACCTTCCCAGGTAAGCTCAATCTGCCAATTTCCGCGTTCGTAAGACGCCAAAGGAAGTACGACGGAATCGGCTGCTGTTTGAAAGTGTTGTTCCGTATCCAACCTCGCGTTGGAAGGTCTTTTCCACTGAGACATTCCTTTATTGCCCGAGGTGGTGAAATATATGCACAGGCTATCGCCTTTTAAACGGAGCGTCGGCATTGCTTGATCCCGCTGTAGGTTTTCCTTCCGTGTATACACTTCGCTGTAGTGTATTCCTTTATCGTAGTAGTTATCTTCTTCCAATGTGTCGGTATCTTGACCGACCATGTAAAAAACAGACCCTATTATGAAGGCCATAAAGGCGCCCATTCCAGCTATAATACTTCCTCCCCAATTCATGTGCTCTAATTTTTAAGTCAATACTATGATTTATCCCGCTTGCCTGTCGGGGCAATAAAGGTGGTCTTCAAGGATTTGATGACCTTGCTATTTGAGATGATCTGTACTTTCACATCTGTTTTATACTTTTTGACGTGATGATTTGGTGTACATAAAAAGAAACTTAGCATTGCTTTGCCATCTGGTTTTAGAGAATCGATTGCATTGACTCGCTGTAATGAGATCGTAGCATCCTCGCTCTTCAATGTAAATGGCATGTCTTTCCCCGACTTATTCGTAAGCTCCAATGTATAAAGGTTGCTCACCGTTCCATCATCCCGGAGTTGATAAGAACTTCCTGCGGCGCGTAGCAAACGACCATCTATAAGAGATCGCCCAGCCAGTAAAAAGCTAAATAATAGCGACAACACCAAAAGTATGGCGGTATAGGCCCAGGTTCTATTCATGATACCTTTCCGTTTTTTTAGCTCACCTTCCAACGTAGCGGCACTATAGAAACCGACCAACCTCTTTGGCTTATGTAGCTTTTCCATCACCGCGTCGCAGGCATCAACACAGGCGGTACAATTCACACATTCTAGTTGTATACCATTTCTGATGTCAATACCTGTAGGACAAACGTGTACACAAAGCTTACAGTCCACGCAGTCGCCCTGCATGCCGAGATTTTGTGGTGCTTCGCGTTTATATTTACCGCGCGGTTCGCCTCGTCGGTGATCGTAGGCCACTGTGATGGTTGATTCGTCTAACAAAACGCTTTGTAAACGGCCATAAGGACAAATGGTAGTACATACTATTTCTCTAAGATGTGCGAATACGCCATAAAAAACCAATGTAAAAGTGATCAGCGATAGAAAACCAACCAGGTGCTGCTCTACTGGCTCTTTCACGATACGCCAAAGCGCATCTACACCAATAATGTATGCAAGAAAAAGATTGGCGATCAGGAAGGATAGTAATAGAAACAGACTATGTTTCAAGAGCTTTTTCCATGCGCGGGCATCCGTATCCGGCCCCTCATTTGTCCGCCTTTGTTGTATCCAGTCGCCTTCTATCCAATATTCGATACGCCGAAAAACCAGCTCCATAAAAATGGTCTGCGGGCAGGCCCATCCGCACCACACACGCCCCGCCATAGCCGTGATTAGTACGATAGCCACGAGTACAATCATCATCCCAAAAACGAAGATATAGAGATCCTGTGGATAGAATAATAGGCCAAGCACAGCGAACTTGCGTTCGACCACATTGAGCATCAGCAAGGGCTGTCCACCAATTTTGATAAAAGGTAGGACAAAGAAAATAAGTAGCAAACTATATCCGACCCATTGTCTTCTCTGATACCAAATGCCTTTCGGCATTTTGGCGTATATCCAGTTGCGCTTGCTATTTATTGCTGTTGCTGCCATGACTGCTGAACTCCATTTTGTGATATATGCTATTCATATACTAATTCGACTCCTTCTGCTGCCTTGGGGTTGGATGGCTTACTATCTCGTAGGGAAAAAATATAATTACTCACTTCGGCTATCTGTCCGGGAGTAAGTGTTTGCTCCCAAGGAACCATACCCTTCTCTGGCACTCCGTATTTCACGGTTTTAAAAATATCTCTGATCTCTCCACCATGCAGCCAGTATCGATCAGTTAGATTCGGGCCAATGGTTCCTTCGCCCTGTGCTCCGTGACATGCGGCACAGTTAGCGGCAAATATGGCCTTCCCGGATAGGGCTAGCGAACCGGTAGAATCGACCGTGATTGTAGATTCATCGACCAGATCTGCCACTTGACTGAGATACAATTGCCGGGCTTGTTCTGCTTGCACGACTTCTACAGCATATTCCTGATCCTGATTGAGCCCCCAACCAAATACGTGATAAGAAAACAAGTAGCCCAATCCAAAAATAATAGTAGAGTAGAACAGCACATTGAACCAAATGGGAATTGGATTATCCAATTCGACGATCCCGTCAAAATCATGATCCTCTATCACCAATGCATGCTCTTCTTCCAGCTTATGTAGACCTAACAAACCATCCCAACGTGCTTTATTACGTTGCGCACGAACCGCGCTTATTTTCGCCTTTTGTGCCAGCTCATTGCGGTAGCTTTCTGGAAAACTGATCCGATAAATAGCCTGTAAGGCCCGATGGATTCTATACACCGCTACCAGTAAAACCAGCATCGCAACGACCAACGTAATCAAGAATATCGTATGATGTACATCGCCATCTGGTAATAGAAATTGCTTAAACCCGGCCAACACCTCCGTTGTCATCAAATGTGCTATCATAATGAAAGTATTAAACGGTTTCTGTATCTTTTTCTACCTGTTGATCATCCAATGGAATCTGCTCCATGTGGGCGGTAAAATTCTTTTTCATCGTCAATAGCATGACAATCACTACGGTAAAGAAGATTAGGAATATCCATAACGATACCATAAGGTAGATCTCGTCGCCATGAAGATTTGATATTTGCTTAAACATGAGCCTGTTCTTTTTTGATTATTAATGATCGTCGTTAGCAGTAGCTGTCGGCGCTTTGTTGACTTTGATATCGGTACCCAAACGTTGCAGGTAGGCAATCATCGCTATGATCTCCCTGTCTGCATCCACTTCCACTTGATTAGCATGCAGGGCATCTGCGATGGATTTCGCTTGTCTTTTTGCATCTGGTATGGCCTGTTGGATCTGCTGCTCCGCATAGGGCACGCCTAAGGTCTTCATCACTTCAAGTTTTTTTGGCAAATCGGTGTAATTGATCTCCTGCTCAATCAGCCAAGGATATGCGGGCATAATACTTCCTGGAGAGGTGATTGTCGGATCCAACAGGTGGTCAAAATGCCACTTATGTGGATATTTACCTCCAATACGTTGCAAATCTGGCCCGGTACGCTTGGATCCCCATAAAAAGGGATGATCGTAAACAAATTCGCCGGCCTTACTGTATTCACCGTAGCGTGCCGTTTCGGAACGAAACGGACGGATCGTCTGTGAATGGCAGTTCACACAGCCTTCGCGGATGTACAAATCTCGACCTTGTATCTCTAAGGCTGTATACGGTTTTACAGATGGGATACTGGGCACGTTGCTACTCATGGTAAATGTTGGAATCATCTCCACCATACCGCCAATTAGGATAGCGACGAGCGCCAACACCATAAATAACATCGGTTTGCGTTCCAGACGACGGTGGCGGTATTTCTCCCCGTGAATAGCATTGTCCAACGCAGGTGCTTCCGCTCTTTCATTTTCCAGCAAGCGACCGCTACGCATGGTTTTGGTCAAGTTGTAAGCCATCATGATTGCTCCCGCCAGATACAATGCGCCACCAAAAGCACGCATCATGTGCATAGGAATGATTTCCAAGGTAGTGGCTAGAAAGTTTGGATTTCTCAATACGCCCTCTGGCGTAAAGTCCTTCCACATCAGGCCTTGCACGACCGCTGCCCAATACATCGGAATCGCGTAAAAGAGAATCCCGAGGGTACCAATCCAGAAATGTGCGTTTGCTAATTTTTTGGAGTACAGATCGGTACGATAGATCCGCGGTACGATCCAATATAAAATAGAGAAGGTCATAAATCCATTCCAACCTAATGCGCCCACATGTACGTGCGCTACAATCCAGTCGGTAAAGTGTGCAATGGCATTCACTTGCTTCAGAGATAACAATGGGCCTTCAAAGGTAGCCATGCCATAGGCCGTAAGCGCGACTACCATAAATTTTAAGGTAGGCTCTCGACGCACCTTGTCCCAGGCACCACGCAGCGTAAGCAATCCATTAATCATTCCTCCCCATGACGGAGCGATTAGCATTACAGAAAACACAACGCCCAAAGATTGCACCCATCCGGGTAAGGCGGTGTACAACAAATGATGCGGACCTGCCCAGATGTAGATAAATATTAGTGACCAGAAATGCAGAATACTGAGCCGATAAGAATAGATAGGCCGATTGGCCATCTTTGGCAGGAAATAGTACATCATACCGAGGTAGGGCGTCGTGAGGAAAAAAGCGACCGCGTTGTGGCCGTACCACCATTGCACGAGTGCATCCTGTACACCGGCATAAATATAATAGCTTTTCCAGAAGCTGACCGGCACCTGCATAGAATTCACGATATGCAAGACCGCAATCGTGACAAAAGTAGCGATGTAGAACCAAACGGCCACGTACATGTGCCTTTCGCGACGTTTGATAATCGTTCCAAACATATTGATCCCAAATACAACCCAGATTAGGGTAATGGCAATATCTATTGGCCATTCCATTTCAGCGTATTCATGGGAGCTGGTGAGGCCTAGCGGAAGAGTGATCGCAGAAGCTACGATAATCAATTGCCAACCCCAAAAATGAATTTTACTGAGCGTATCGTTGAACATACGCGCTTTCAAAACGCGCTGTAAAGAATAATAAACGCCCATGAAAATCCCATTTCCGACAAAGGCGAAGATAACCGCATTGGTATGTACGGGGCGCACCCGTCCAAAGGTGGTGTACTGCGTTAAAAAATTCATTTCTGGCCAGATCAGCTGCAACGCAACAAGCAAGCCGACGGTCATGCCGACTATCCCCCATACCATGGTGGCCACACCAAAGTCGCGCACGATCTTGTTGTCATAATCAAATTGCTGTAATTGCATTATTCTACGGTTTTGTTTGTCATTCAAAAGTAGAAAAGATGCCTTGTAGCACTAATGATCAACTATACCGAAAAAGGTGATCTTGATCACAATTTTCCAGCACAAAAAAATGGCTGATGAACATTGTGTCTATCAGCCATTCTATACGTTAAATCCGGATAACAATTACATCATCGCGACATCTTCCTGTACATCCGTATTTGCCTTTGCCAATCTTCGGTAACCAAAACGATCTGGATGTTCAATGACAGATTTCACAGAGATAATCTTGTACACATACGAACCAGTCTCTTTATTAAGATTTAGGTCGTAATAGCTTTCCGTACCTTGGCGACGAATAGACCGCTTTAAGCTACCCCCACCTACATTGTAGGCCGCAGCTACTAATGTCCAATCGCCAAATTCTCGGTGCAATGCTTTTAAGTATTTTGCGGCAGCATGTGTAGATTTAGTTAAATCCATACGATCGTCCGCATCACCATTTACACGTAATCCATACAATCGAGCGGTGGCAGGAATGAACTGCCAATATCCACCTGCTCCTTTGTGAGATGAAGTACGTGGATCCAAATCACTCTCCACCACAGGAATGTATTTGAAATCTTCCGGAATGCCATACGAAGCTAGTATTTTCGCTATACGCGGCAGATACTCATTCGCTTTGCGATGCATCTTATACGATTGGATCTTCTTGAAGGAAAATCTTTTGAGGTAAGTCGTCAGCTTATTCTTTACAGCTGGATCATTTAAGGGTACTTCCTCTTCGGCAAATGTAACATCACTCCAGTAGGGATCTCGTTCAGTCGAGTCTACGATTGCCGTTGTTTTTTGTTCTTTGTCGAACTGCCATGCCACCGGATTGGTCCCTTTAGGCATCTTTTCGACATTGGAGCTTGAGTATAACTTTGTCAGCAAAACGGCGACTAGTACCACACTACAAGCTAATGCTTTCTTTTTTATCATCCACTTCCTTAATGTTATCCGTCCCCAAATTCTTGTGTATGCAAGGGGAAAATGATAACTTGGTAAATTGAGCCGACAAAGATACAAAGGATTTATCTAGGAAACAAATAGTTAGCATTAGTCCCCTTTAGTGGCAATGAAACAACTTCCAGAAAATCAATATAGTTATAGCAAGAAATCCATATAAAAGCGTACCTTTGCATCCTAATTTAATTTCTTTATGCCATTCAACAATAAAAGGAACAGTCGTGACGACAGCGCCAGAAGAGGTAGAAACAACGAAGACTCCCGGTCTCGTAGTAATGATCGTCCTAAATCAAACTTTTCTTCATCAGACAAACGTTTTAAAGGAGAAGATAGTCGATCAAGAAACAGCAACGATGGATTTGCAAAAAAATCCTTTGGTGATCGTGAAGATCGCAAACCTTACAATAGTGACAATCGCAGATCTTCCGAAGACCGTAAACCGTACAACAGCGACAACCGCAGATCTTCTGAAGACCGCAAACCATACAACAGCGACAACCGCAGATCTTCTGAAGACCGCAAACCATACAACAGCGACAACCGCAGATCTTCTGAAGACCGCAAACCATACAACAGCGACAACCGCAGATCTTCTGAAGACCGCAAACCATACAACAGCGACAACCGCAGATCTTCTGAAGACCGCAAACCATACAACAGCGACAACCGCAGATCTTCTGAAGACCGCAAACCATACAGCAGCGACAACCGCAGATCTTCTGAAGACCGCAAACCGTACAACAGCGACAACCGTAGATCTTCTGAAGACCGTAAACCGTACAATAGCGACAACCGTAGATCTTCTGAAGATCGTGGTGGTAGCTCGAGAAGTAATGACAAATTCGGCAAGAAAGATGGCTTCAACCGAAGCAGCTCTCCCCGCCCGGATTTCAAACAACGTGACGGATTCAAAAAGAGATCCTTTAGCGACCGCGATGATCAGTCTAAAGGTGGCGACAGAACAAATTTCCGTACCAGAAAAACATTTGGATCTGGTGAAGGTGATGGAGAGCAAAAAACATTCTTTCCGAACAGAAAATTTGCTCAAGCGAAGAACCCGGCATCTGGACAGGCAAAAGATGATGGTACCATTCGCTTAAACCGTTACATCTCCAATTCGGGAATCTGTTCGAGAAGAAAAGCAGATGAATTAATCGAGCAAGGCTTAATATCCGTGAATGGTGAGGTCGTGATCGAACTGGGAACGAAAGTAGATCCAGCGAAAGACGAAATCCGTTATAACAACGAACGCCTTAAGCGGGAAAAAATGGTTTATGTTTTATTAAATAAGCCAAAAGACTACATCACCACTACCGACGATCCACAAGAAAGACGAACGGTGATGCAATTAGTAAGCAAAGCAACGAAAGAGAGAATCTATCCGGTAGGCAGACTCGACCGCAATACAACAGGCTTACTTCTTTTAACGAATGATGGTAATTTGGCAGAAAAACTTTCTCATCCGAGAAACAATATCAGCAAAATGTATCATGTGGAATTAGACAAGAGCTTGTCGCAAGGTGATATGAACAAAATTCAATTCGGTATTGAATTGGAAGATGGGTTAATCAAACCGGATGAGGTGAGTTACGTAACCGGTGCCAGTAAGAAAGAAGTTGGCATTCAAATACATAGTGGCAAAAATCGGATTGTAAGACGGATTTTCGAGCACTTAGGATACGAAGTAGTAAAACTAGACCGTGTGGTGTACGCGAATTTAACTAAGAAGGATCTACCACGTGGCAGATGGCGTTATTTAGAAGAGCGTGAGTTGATACAACTAAAACACTTGATGAAATAGAAAATTAAGTAAGGTGCTAGAGATAGCACCTTTTTTATTGCTTGGTAAAATGCTTATTTTTGACAAAATTATAATAGCACATGATAGATCCTAAAAGCTTAACATCCGTATCTGAATTTCACAAAACCTTTCAACACCCTATTTTAGATAGCCCACAAATCCCTTCTGAAAAAAGATCTGCCTTGCGCGTTGCGCTCATCGCCGAGGAATTGAAAGAGTTGGAAGAAGCAATCCAGAATAATGATTTGGTAGAAGTAGCCGATGCGCTTTGCGACATTCAATACGTACTGTCGGGTGCTATCCTCGAATTTGGACTACAGAATAAGTTCAATGCATTATTTGAAGAAGTACAACGCTCTAACATGAGCAAAGCTTGTAAATCTGAGGAAGAGGCGATACAAACGCAGGAGCACTACCGCACCAAAGGCGTAGAATCCTATTATAAAAAGGTGGATGATCTGTATCTCGTATTTAGAGAGGGAGATCACAAGACGTTAAAGTCCGTCAACTACTCCCCGGCGGATTTGAAAACCATACTGGAAGAAAAATAAGCAAAATATGCTGCCGAGCAGCTAATATACTGCAGGGTCAGCTTAACCAATTAACCTTGGTAAGCTGATCCTTGTTTTACTCCACGCGCTTCCAAACCTTTATCAATCTCCGTCTGTATTTTTGATTTTGGAAAACCCCAATTTGGTGCAATCAACAACTCTCGATCTGCAATACCAAAAATCCGTTGGATGATGATATCCGGCCTGAGCAAAGGGATAAACTTAGCCAGAAAATCGGTATATTCTTGAATCGTAAACAGTTTAAAAGGCTCTCGCTTGTACTTCGCTCCCATAATGGATCCTTCTACGATATGCAAATGATGCAGCTTCACAAATTTGATATGTGGCTGCTTATTAATTTCATCAGCATATTTCAGCATCATCTCTTCGGTTTCCCAGGGGAAGCCAAAGATAGTGTGTACACAAATTTCTAGTTTGGAACCTTCCAACATCTTCATAATGTTGATGAACTCATCGTGCAGACAACCGCGATTGATGCGCTCCAGCGTATCATTATAGATGGACTCCATACCCATCTCCAAATCCACATCATATCTATCGGTGTAGCTTTCCAATAAAGCGATTTTCTCAAAATCCAAACAATCTGGTCGAGTACCTACTGACAGGCCTACAGTATGTTCTGGACAAACGTTCAAGGCTTCGTCGTACATCATCTTCAGCAAATGGGTAGGCGCGTACGTATTGGTGTTTGGTTGGAAGTAGATGACAAACTTCTCTGCTCCGTACGATTTACGTGCTCTGGCGATGCCATTCTCCACCTGCTCTCGCATAGACGGAATTTTTCGAGCTGTATCTGGAGTGAAAGAATCTACATTACAATAGGTACAGCCTCCATAACCCTTGCTTCCATCCCGGTTAGGACAAGTAAAATTACCATCTACAATTACCTTGAAAACCCGCTGTCCTGCGTACTTTTCTTTCAGGTATGCACCGTAATGATTATACGGTTTTACGCCTGTGTCTAATAGTGTTCCCATCTTCAAGCGCAAAGATACGCATACTTAGTGGCAATGCAACATAGCACATTTGAGCTCGCCAGCTAAACTCCGGTTTGCGGTTGTGATTGATCGTCCGGCAGCTCGCCATTCTGATCTGCAATGATGGATTGCTTTGGGCTTTCTTCCTGTTTGTAAGATATCACAAACGTTCCCTTTACTCGATCTGAATAGTACAAATAAGACAACCATATTATGGTAGGCAGTATATTTCTAGTTATTCCATACAAAGAGTTATTGGGATCCACCAAATTTTCGGGCATCACATAATTAGCATACAATTGCATAATAATACCAAAAACCGAAATGGTTAAGAATGTATAGAAACAAGTTTGAGGAAAAAGATCCCTTTTCCTGAAAAACAAATACAGACAATACCCTAGTGTGAAGGATAAAAAATAACTGATTAAAAATTCAATAGATAATATAATTTGCCACTGAAAAAGATTTATGTGATGCAATTCTAAATTATAAGCGCTCCAAACTGAATTGTTAACAATATAATTTTGGGTGTTAACCCATAGACTGCCTAAAAAACCAATAATTAGTGAACATCCAAGTACGTATAGCCAACCACCTAATTTAGAATATAACATTTCATCATATAACGAAGGTATATTGCCTGGCGTGAGCTTGTTATATCTTCTGACAAATAATGCGAAGATAATCCCGACAAGAACGAGCAACAAGATTGGATACAATGTCATTTGGCCTGTGGGTGAACTCTCAAAGTTATCCATAGCTACATTATAATCGTCGTCGAGATAAAAGCCTGAAAAGAAGAAGCTATTTCGATCTTGAAATGTCGTCACATATTCTGCTACATTCTTTTCATCCACATAGGATTTGTAGGTATAAAAACTGTAACTGATTTTCAAAGTATCCTGATTATTTCGCATAAATCTGCTGTAGAAATAGCTTTCACATTGCCGGTTGTGGCTATCAGAAACCGTCGACATGGGTACACCATCTGGATTGATGATACAAAGATCATGTTCAAATTTCAGTGGAAAAGGAAGGTAAATGGGGGCAGGCCGTACCGTGTTTACCAATGGCAAATATTGATCAGTGTGTTGAGAGTAAAAGTTGATATATTTTTTACCACTCTCCTTCTCTACATCATACAATTGATTTATTTCATAACGCTCGTAAACCGACAACACATTGTTTTCCAAGTTGTCATCATATTTTAAGTTTGAACCTAGTGTGACGCCCTTATGTTTGTTCTGATAGTAGGTAAGATACTGTTTTTGAATCTCGCTCTTTGAAATACCTGTGAAAAATGATCGCATCGATTCTGCTGCCGATGATGTGTAATAACTTTTGACTGTTACGGTGGCAGAGCCATCTTTGTGCATCTGATACACTTCGGAGATATGTGTGAGTGCTTCATGATCTGCACCAAGATCTTCTACACGACCTCTCGCTAAGTTGAGTACGGCACCATACCAAGGGAAATATCTATACAATATATCACCTCCTTGTTGAGCGGCTGTCGCATCGATCCATTGTTCGCGACCATCGATCGCTGCCCAGACGACCATATGATTAAAACTCTGAGGTGACGGAATTTGATTTTTTAACCCTTGATCAACTTGTGTATTCACTAGTCCTAAACCACTATCGATTTGTTTATATCTCAGCAGGGTGACCAACAATACAGACTTGTCCTTACAATCTCCATAACGCTGTCGAAACACCTTTTCCGGATCATTAGCACGATGAGAAAACTCACCCATTTCGATACCTTGGTAGCGAATTTCATTTTGGACAAAATCGGTAATTAACTTAAAATACTTGACCTGATTGGCATCTGCTTTCTTCCAGGTTTCATCAGCAAATGTGCGCAACGATTTTGTTGAAGTCAATGCAGGAATAGGATTCACTTTTACTGCCCAATTCGCCACTTCCTCCCAGTT
Organism: Sphingobacterium sp. lm-10; assembly: GCF_023554555.1. Taxonomy (NCBI): domain Bacteria; kingdom Pseudomonadati; phylum Bacteroidota; class Sphingobacteriia; order Sphingobacteriales; family Sphingobacteriaceae; genus Sphingobacterium; species Sphingobacterium sp. lm-10. The sequence continues at coordinate 2,755 of NZ_JAMJWC010000001.1, read as the reverse complement.
ACTAAATTCAGAACATGTCAATGTAGGGACGCTTACGTACCAAGAGGGCACATAGTCATAAAATGTTCCTTTCGCAACTTGGTTCGCTTCGTAATAGTAACTGGTTGCAGCGCTGCTCTGCTTCACATTCAAAGCTTCGGCACCACCTTGGTACGAAAAGTAGAGGTCGCGATTTTTTGGAACAACATAATTTACAAGAAGCAATCCAATTGGTTCAGAAGCTTGTAGATGGGCAAAGTCGAAAAATTTATTGTCAAATACAGGATTAAAACCCTTTACTGTATAGGAGATAGATATACGATCTCCCTTCCTTAAGTCATCAATAATACAATACGCCGAATAGGTTCCGTTGTAGATAGATCTCGATAAGTCCGATTCTGTCGCTAGTAATTTAAACAACTTAGTATCCGCTTTGTCGATACGCTTTCCATCGCGAAGAACAATCAATTCATGTAATAAGATACTTTGATAACTCGGATCGAACAATATTGACACTTGCCCTGCAGAGGATAAACCTTGTTCATTCTCTACGACCCGTACTTCGCTATAATAACGCTCTTGAAGGCCTAAATGAACCTGATATTCTTGTCGTTCATAATAATATCCATCGCTAACATCGTCGAGATTCACCTCGGAAGGAGAAAGCGAAGACACTCGCAACCAGTCAGGGGTTTTGACTTTCTGAATATTTGGGTGCGCCATCAAATTAGTTACGCACAGAAAAAATGCTGCACAAAGCAGCAAAAAATTCTTTGTATTGGTCTTGTACATTTGGCTAATAAAGATTCTCCAAAGATAATTTAATATTTGGATCTTAGCAGCAGGAATTTTCTGGAGAAGCTAAAATTCGGAATCAAAAACTAATGGTATTGCGATCGGAACGAATCTGCTAATGCCGCAATCTCAAATTATATATCGCTTTTATAAACTAGTAACTGAAATTTCAATAGTCCGAACAACCTGTCATAAACCATTAGTTAGTGGGCGAAAGTGTATGAGATTGTGATAACGGCAGTTTGCCTAACTCGAGATAAAGCGTCCTAATAGTCCCTGCTCTACCAAGTTAATGGTCAGTAACAGTCGTTATACCACTAAAGCTCTATTTGTGTGATACTGTTCATATATCTTTTCTGTGATAATACGTTCCAGAATATGCACCACTTGATACACTTCCTCATAGGTATTATATAATGCAACAGGCGCTAATCGAATCACATTAGGCTCTCTAAAATCTGGAACAACACCATTGTCGCGCAATGCCCGACTGATCCTATAGGCTTCATCATGCTCGAGACAAATGTGGCCACCTCGCTTTTTATCCTCACGTGAATTACCAATACCACAGCCATATTTCGCCAACTTCATATCAATTAAGTACATCAGATATCCGGTAAGATCTAGTGATTTAGCCCGAATTTTACGCATACCGATTTGGTCGAATAGTTGAAGGACACCCTCCAGCGGCGCCATTGCTAACAGCGGCGGAGTTCCTACTTGCCAGCCACTCGCGTCTTGTTGATGTTCAAACTCATGCTTCAGTTGAAATTGAGTTTCATCACGATTACCAAACCAGCCTGCCATACCCGGTGTCTGTCCAAAATGACGTTTGTTAATGTATAAACCAGCAATAGCACCTGGACCCGCAGAAAGGTATTTATAATTACACCAAACTGCAAAATCTGGCTGTATCGCATCAAAATCTATTTCTACAGCACCAATAGCATGACACAAATCGAAGCCAATGATGATATTTCTTTTATGAGCTTCAATCGTCAACTTCTTCATATCGATAACCTGCGCACTACGATAAAGAACAGCAGGTAGTAAGACTAATGCTACATCTTCATTCATCGCTGCGACCACAGCATCTTCATCTATAAACCGACCATCCGGACTGGCTACAACACGTACTGCCTCTTGGGGATTATACCCTTTTAGGGCGACCTGACTATCCACCGCATAACGGTCTGTCGGAAAGTTAAGGTCATCTACGAGTATCTTATACCGTGATTTAGTGGGATGATAAAATGTACTGATTGCCTGATGGATATTGGATGTCGTACTTCCAACTAGTGTAACTTCGTTTGCATCCGCATTAATAAGCTTAGCCATTGGTTTGGCCAATACTCTTGCGTAATGATAATACTTACCATCTTCCCTATTCCAGATCTTGATACCGTCTTTCTTCCATAACGCTAACACATTCAATAGAGCAGCTTCGGCATCCTTACTCGCCATACCCAACGAATTTCCATCCATATATATTTCATTGGGCTGAATGAAAAAACGATCACGAGCATCTCGCAGCTCATCGCCTTGATCTTTCTTTCTTGCAAAGTCAAGGCTAGTATCAAATTTTACAGATTGCTTATGTCGATCTTGCATCCTGATGTTCCTTCTTTTATTTATAGCTAATTATAGTGATTTTTGTAGCAAACAACTGGATTAAAAGGCTGAATACAAGTCTATAGAAAAATCCTGTCGATGGCAATTTACAAAATATTGGCAGCAGTTAGATTATAATTTATTTAACGGGCTAATTACCATTCGTTGACTGCAGTAGTCATAACACAAACAAAAAGTGTTTATACGCAAAAAAGCCCTTGCAATTTTGTTGCAAGGGCTTTAGTATAAAATTAGGCACCGACCTACTCTCCCACCTGTTACGGCAATACCATCGGCTCTGGCGGGCTTAACTACTCTGTTCGGAATGGGAAGAGGTGGACACCGCCGATATAGGCACCTGAATATCTTT